>WGAQ01000094.1 GCA_015494735.1 Caldifarciminota bacterium
GAGAATCCCTTCTTAAGGACATCCACCACATCCCGAAGGGTGACTTCTCCGTTTCCATTGTCTTCATTGGCCCGGGGTTCAGGTTCAGGAGTGGGTTCGGAAGGGTTTTCCTGATGAACTTCGTTGGATTTTTCCTGGTGAATATCGGGCTTCAATTCTTCCTGTGAGTGCTCCTTCTCGATTTCCTTTTCTGTCATGATGTAAATTATACTGCATTGGCTATACTTCTTTATACTCCAATGGATGTAGAGTTTTCAAATTTGGGAAATGTTATTCTATGTCCGGGATAAAAATTGCGAAATTCGTCCGTCCATCCTATTTCCGGATGCCGACGGATTTCCCTGACCGGAGCAAAACTTCCTGATTTTCCGGGGTGTAAATGGTAAAGGAAATCTTATAACTCTGCTATAAATTATTCGGAGTTCATCAGATATTCCACCAGGTATTCTCCATCGCTTATCTGCAATATCATAGGAAATATGTCAATAATTTTCTGCTCAGGTATGTATTTAGATGTTCATTTAAGTTTCTAATTTTAAACAACTTGCGTTAACAGGGTATAAAATTTTGGACGAAGATGACAAAAAATTTGCCTAAAAGGAGGTAAGATATTATGTGGCTGATACTGTTTGGGATAAATGATACCATTATAAAGACGCCGTATAGAGATGTGGAATTCGCCAGTTTTACAGCAAATGATTGTGTGAAGGAGATTCAGGTGGATGCTTCCCGCGGTGATGGGTATATTTACCTCGTGGCCTATGACAATTCCGGAAACTCCGCCGATATAATGAGGTTCCCGTACAGGGATATATTCGCTCAGGGATTCACCAATCCGGATAATTCCGACCGCCCGGAGGATTGTATCTACTCCTTCTTCACGGAAGTCTCCGGTGGTTATGCATATCTCAATGTGGTTTACGATGGTGCCAGCAGAAACGACCCGGACACCGTGGGAATTTTAAAAGTCGCATATAAGGGAATCTATCTGAATGGTTTCGGTATCCCGTCTCCGACAGGGGGATATTATGCCATAAAGCGATTTATAGCGGGAACCAATGCCGGATATGCATTCCTGCGCGTGGATACTTCAGCCTCCCTTACGCCGGTAAGCGATATGGAAACTCCGGGGTCCGATGCGGATACTAAGGGAATCGAATTTTCTTTGAATGTAAGAAGAATTTCCCCTCATGTCGTCCAGATTGTTTATGCCATCCCCTCCAGGGGAAATGTTAAACTGGAGGTGTATTCGGTGGCGGGTAAAAGGGTTCTTTTGTTCGAAGGAGAGAGGGACAGAGGTATATATACCGTAAACCGTTTCCTGCCTTCGGGTGTTTATGTCATTCGTCTTTCCTGGAATGGCAGGATCAGAGTTGAGAGATTTGTGAATTTTTAATTGTTCGAAAAAGGAGGTGGTTGCTATGCTGATGATTTTATCTGGAATATGGATGGTGGTGGTGAAGGACAATAGTGGAGCTATTGTCCACAGAGAAAGTGTTGGAGATAAAAACAGAGTGGTGCAGATTGTGAGCAAATACATGGGCTATGGGTATGAAGTAACCGTGAAGAAGAGCGATTCCAGTTCTGGAGATGCCCGTCCATTGACTTTCGTGGAGGGTAATACGAACGTGGTTACATCCATCAATGCCGGCTCCGGGATAAATGTGGATAACACCGACCCTGCAAATCCCATTATATCCCTTCCCTCATGTGCTGATAATCAACTCCTTATGAAATCCGGTGGCTCCTGGGTGTGCGTGGATAAGGGTTCCATTGCAGGTTCATCGGGGGATTATACTCGACTTACCATGCTGAGCCAGAAGTATGGGCCTGCAAAATACGATGATGCTTTGGTTTATTGTGCTGACCTGGACAGTCTTGGATATAACGATTGGAGGCTACCCAATTATTCTGAATTCTTTTATCTGTGTAAAAGATTTAACAAATGTCTGGACGGTGATCTATACTGGGTGTACGATGAACTTGGAGTAGTCGATGGCTCAAATGCCCTGCAAATTATAGTAGGTAGAAATGGTTATGGTGAACTCTGGCCTTATATTCGGGACGGGGGTCAGAGTTATTACTTTTATTGTGTTAGGTAGATAGGAGGATAAATTATGTTCTGGATAACTTTCGGGGCGTGGATAGTGGTAGTTAGGGATGGCAATGGGGCAATTGTGCACAGGAAAAATGTAGATAGTGAAAAGAAAGTTGTGCAGCTGGTGGGGGAGTATCTGGGTAAAGGTTATGAGGTAGAAGTTAAGAAGGGTGATTCTAGTGATGTACGTCTCATGGCTTTCGTCGAAGGGAATACCAATGTAGTGACGTCTGTCAATGCCGGTTCCGGAATACAGGTTGACAACACTGACCCTTTCAATCCCGTTATATCTTTGCCATCCTGTGCTGATAATCAACTCCTGATGAAATCCGGTGGCTCCTGGACATGCGTGGATAAGGGTTCCGTTTCGGGCTCCTCGGGGGATTATAGAAGTGTAACGATGATGTCATCGCCTTCACCCGATGTAATGGAGTGGTATCAGGCTTTCGAGTACTGTGAAAATCTCAGCGAAGGGGGTTATGATGACTGGAGAGTTCCCACGGGCCAGGAATTTATATTCTACTGCGTCACACACCCATCGGATGCGGATTGTAAGAGCCAGCAGTACTGGCTTTCTACTTATTACTATGGAAGACCCAACGCCATTGCATGGGACAGCGATAATAATAAATATGTAGTGTTCTATGACACCTATTATAACAACACTTATCGAGTAAGATGTGTCCGTTAGGGGCTGTTGCCCCTTCATCCTATAAACTTTTATCCTGAAGGCTGTGGTGAAAAAGGAAATTCCCCTTGGCTCAAGGGACATCAGGGAAATAGTGGGATTCAACGATACCAACCTGAAAGCCCTCAGGAAGTTCTACCCCGATGCAAAGATATACGTGGGGGACAATGCCATCGTGGTGGAGGGAGAGGCGGGGGATGTGGAGGAGCTGGAGGAGGTTATACAGAATCTCCTGAGGATATACGACAGATACAGGAAGATAGAGGAGTGGGATGTGGCGGATATCATCCATAAGGTTCGCAGACATCTTGGAAAGGAGAAATTCATCGAGATAATCACACCCAAGCGGAAGGTGATACCCCACACCCCCAATCAGCAGAGGTATCTGGAATCCATCGAGAAACACGATGTGGTCTTCGGAATCGGTCCTGCGGGGACGGGAAAGACCTTTCTCGCGGTTGCCATGGCTGTTAAGTATCTCAGGGACGAGAGGGTGGAGAGAATCATCCTGACCAGACCTGCTGTGGAGGCGGGCGAGTCCCTCGGATACCTTCCCGGAACTTTCGAGGAGAAGATTTCCCCCTACCTCACGCCATTATACGATGCCCTCTTCTCCCTTCTTCCGGGAGAGAGGGTCAACAGATTAATCGAAAACAGGGTAGTGGAAATCGCACCCCTTGCATACATGAGGGGAAGGACCCTTTCGGAAGCCTTCATCATACTGGATGAGGCCCAGAATACCACCATCGCCCAGATGAAGATGTTCCTTACTCGCCTGGGACTTCGCTCCAAGGTGGTCATTACCGGAGATATTACCCAGATAGACCTTCCGAGGAATAAGAAATCCGGACTGGTTAACGCCATAGAGGTTCTCAAAGGCATAGAGGGCATCGACTTCGTCTATTTCGACAGGGAGGATGTGGTCCGTCATCCACTGGTCAAGAGGATAATAGAGGCCTATGAGAAATACGCTGATTAAACTCATACCATTCGCCATCACCTCCGTTCTCATTGCCCTCATGACCCCGAACATCTACAGGCAATTTTCCATGGGAAAGCCCGCCCCTTCAACTGTATATGCTCCCTTCGACTTCGTCATAGAGAAGACCCCGGAGGAACTCAGAAAGGACAGTCTAAAAATCGTTTCCCGAGTGTATCCAGTTGTGATATACAGGGAGGAGCAGGTCATCATACCGGATACGCTCCCCTTCATGTACAGGGCCCTCCTTGAAAAGATAAGGGACTACATGACAGAGGGCATAATCTCCGATAAGGATTACGAGGAACTGATGAATGACCCTGCCCCCAGAGTGAAACTCTTCATCCCGGGGACCGGCAAACCCTTCGACATGAACAAGGGGGATATGATTAAATTCTCCAGTGCCTTCGAAGACCTCTTCGAATCCTTCAGCACCGCATATCCGGATTCATCCGAGAAGATACGCATCTTCATCCTCAATCATCTTCGGCCCACTCTTCGATACGACAGGTTCACGACCCTGAAGAACAGGGAGGAGGCTCTGAAGTCCCTTTCCCGCATCAAGGAGAGGGTTTACAGGGGGGAATTGATAGTCAGGAAGGGGCAGACCGTGGATGAGGATGCCTATAAGAAGATTAGAGAGATAGCCCGCCATTACAGGACCCCATTTCACTATCTCTTCTTCCTCATCCTGTTCCTTCTCTGGGGCTCCGTTATGATGATGGGAAGAGCCACATCCACATGGTCGAGCATCTTCCTCTCCAACCTGTCCCTCCTCATCAACTCCGGTGCCCAGAGTTTTCTGATATCGTATATGGGCATCGGTTATCTGTTTACCCTGACACCCCTTTTCGTGATGCTGATTCATCTGCTCGCATCGAGGGGTCTGGTCCAGAACTTCGTTATAATGATGGGCATAATTCTCGGGGTGTACTACGGGGTCACCTTCGAACCGGTTGCATACACCATACTCCTTGGAATAACAGCCCTCATCTTCATGGATATCATTTCCCGCAGGTACGATATCGTGTGGGGGCTGCTCCTGTTTCCCATATCTGGAATCCTTTACCACATCGTCATCCAGAAGATGCGCTCTCCCCAGATAGAGCTGTCCATGATGGATGGGGTGTACCTTCTGGTTTCCGCCATGATATCCGTTGTTGGAGTTGCCCTCTTCATGCCTCTCGTGGAGAAAGTCATCAGGCTTACGACCAAATTCAACCTCTACGACTACGCCTCCCTGCACCATCCGCTCCTCAAGGAGCTCAAGGAGAAGGCTCCCGGAACCTACAGCCATTCCCTCAATGTGGCTTTCCTTGCGGAAGAGGCGGCACGGGCCATCGGGGCAGACGCCCTGCTGTGCAGGGTGGGAAGTTATTATCACGATGTGGGAAAGATATACAATCCCAAGTACTTCGTGGAGAATCAGCAGGGGTACAACCCCCACGATGAACTCTCGCCCGTGGAGAGTGCCCGCATCATAATGGAGCACGTTCCCAAAGGGGTGGAACTGGCGCGGAAGTATGGACTTCCCAATCGCATAGTGGACATAATTCGTACCCATCACGGGACCACCCTTCTGAAGCCCTTTTACAAGAAGGCCATCGAGATGGGTTTGAATGTGGATGAATCCCAGTTCAGGTACCCCGGTCCCAAACCCAGGACCAACGAGGAAGGTATAGTGATGCTGGCGGATTCGGTGGAGGCGGCAGTCAGGAGCCTGCCGGAGAAGGACCCTGCCGTCATCCGCAATCTGGTTCACAAGATACTGGAGGAGAGATGGGACGAAGGTCAGCTGGAGGACACGGATTTGAAGAAGAAGGACCTCCACACCATAGAGGAGGCATTCCTCAAAGCACTGAGCAGCATATATCACACCAGGATTCCCTACGATTGATGGAGGATTTCACCATGGTGGAAGTGATAAATTCGACGGGAAGGAAGTTCTTTCGCCCCTTCGAGAGGGATTTGAAGGAGTTCCTGGAGAGGGTCCTGAAGATGGAAGGAAGGGAAAAGGAAGTGGTGGTGGTGCTTGCGGGGGATGGTCGCATGAAGCGGTTGAACGAGAAGTTTCTCTTCAAGAAGGGGACCACGGATGTCATAAGTTTCGACTACGGGGATATGGCCGAGATTTACGTTAACGTGGATTATGCCACCAGACTCGGGGACTTCGCTTTCTATACCGGATACCTCGCCCTCCATGGTCTGCTTCACGTCCTGGGATACGACCACAAGAGGAAGGACATGGCCCGCCAGATGGAGGAGAAACAGGAGGCCTACATAGGCCTATGGAAATATTCTTAGTTCTATTCGCCCTCTTCCTCTCCTTCCTTTCTTCCGGATTCGAGGTGGCCTACTTCCGGAGCCAGAAGGATACCAGCCCTTCCTTCATATTCGCCATACTGCTATTCAACAACTTCAGCAACACACTGGGGGCTTCCTTCTTCTCCCTGTGGCTGGCCCACGTGGTGGAGAACGAGCAGTTGCGTCAGGTGCTCGAGGTAGTGGGATTTACCGTTATTCTCATAGTCTTTGCGGAAATCATACCTAAGTCCGTCGCATATTCCAGGTATTACCTCTTCTACAACCGGCTCACTGCTCCCATATTCGTGGCATTCGAAAAGGCCGTTTACTGGCTCTATGCTATCGTGAAACTGTTCCTTCCCACCCTCAACGGCACGGAGAGGGGGAGGGTATCGACCGGGGAATTGCTCCTGCCCCTGAACATCATATCCCACAAGGATGTTAGAAATACGCAGGAATTCCTTCTCCTGGAAGAGACGTTGAGTTTGATTCAATCGACTGTCAGGAAATTCATGACTCCCATAACTCAGGTGGAAATGGTTCCCCACACCATCACGGTGGAGGAGATGATAGACAGGTTCAGGGCCACGGGCTATCGATTCTATCCCGTTTACCGGAACAACATAGATGATGTGGTGGGGGTCGTGGATGTCTCCAGACTCCTTTTCGCTCCGGATGGGGACCCCATAACCAGATACATGGAAAAACCCCGTGTGGTACCGGATTCCATGGATGCCCTGGAATTCATAGAAAGGGAAATCGCATTCGCAATCGTGTATGACGAATTCGGGAATGTTTCCGGAATCATAACCAGAAAGGCCATCCTGAAGCATCTGTTCAACA
The DNA here is from genome assembly GCA_015494735.1 of Caldifarciminota bacterium. Classification (GTDB taxonomy): domain Bacteria; phylum Hydrothermota; class Hydrothermia; order LBFQ01; family DSFT01; genus S143-66. The sequence continues at coordinate 6,913 of WGAQ01000094.1, forward strand.
TATTCGAGAGCAACGTCAAGAAGGTGGGGGAGGGGGTCTATATACTGGAGGAGCCTGTGGACCTCGGTCTCATCGAGGAGATTACCGGAATCCATCTGGGTGAGCCCAACAGGGATTTGAACGATTTTCTTCTGGAGAAGTTCGACGATATCCCGTCCGAGGGGGAGGAGATTCGGGTGGATGGGATTCGATTCACGGTCCTGGTGATGGATGAGAACAGGATAGAGAAGGTGAAGATGGAGGTGTTGAAGAATGACCGTTGAGATAATCCTGCTCCTCGTCCTTCTGCTCCTGAACTTCATAACGACTGGCTTCGAGGTGGCATACGTGACCCTGAGTTTCCCCGATATATACAAACTCACCCGCAGGCGTTTTTACATTCGGAACCCAGAAGGGGTCCTGTTTTCCATCCTTGCATACAGCAACCTGTTTCAGATAGCCTTCGCTGTCCTCATGCTGAAGGTCCTGGCCAGATTCATGGATGCCCAGTACGCGGCTTTCGTCTCTGCACTCCTCTCCGCCACCATTCTGCTCATCGTCTCGGAATACCTGCCCAAGTACATAGCCCGCTCCAGGCCCCACCTCTTCTTCGAACTATTCGAGCCCCTGGTTTCCCTCTTTTACTATACCCTCCTTCCCCTCAACGCCCTCTTTTACAGGCTCTTCCGGAGGAACCCGGACAAATTCATCCAGGACTACATAGATGAGTTGAAGAATAAGGGATACGTGGACGAGAGGGAGGCCCGAATCCTGAGGGGAGCCATGAGTTTCTTCCGCAGGCAGGCGGATATTCTCATAGAGCCTTTCGAGTCTTACAGCATCCTGAATGCCAGCGACACCCTTAAGGAAATAAGGGAAAATCCGCCCGAAACCTACGAGGTGCTCGTGAAGGACGGAAGCGGAAAGTTTAGTGGTTTCATATACAGGAAGGACATCCTCAAGATGGATGAGAACGACACGGTGGAGGACATAAAGCGGCCCTACGTCTATGTGCCGGCCACTTCCCGCATCTTCCATGTGGTCAGGCTCATGAAGAGCCATGAGGTCAGTCTGGTGTTTACTGACATGGGGGTAATAACAGTGGAATCCTTCTGGAGGGGCTTCGTGAGGCATTCTCTGGAGGAGAAGAGAGACCTTTAAAATTTGTGCGATGACTTTTCTGCGTTTCATTACCGGATTTTCCCTTGCCCTGATTCTCATATACTTCCTCATGGAGAATTCCCACTTCTACACCCGTTTTGCCTTCTTCGGCACCGTTTACGAGAATGTCCCCGTGTGGTCCATCATATTCGTTGCCTTCATAATTGGATTCGCTGCTGCCTCCCTGATAGCCCTGGTGGAAATCGGCCGTGCCAAGTACCTTTTGATGAAGAAGGACAGGATTATCAAGAGTCTGGAAAAGGAAATGGATGACCTGAGGCAATTCGTCATGGAGGAAGAAGAGGAGGAGAAGCAGTGAGCTGGATTATAATACTTCTGGCCCTGATACTCATAGTTCTGTTCTTCCTCTTCGGGTACGTGAGGGGCACCCTTGAGATAAAGCCCGGACCTTCGGAGGAAATCGTCCGTAAGGTGGAGGAGATTCGAAAGAAGCCGGTGAAAGTGGCCATAGAGGAGTTGAAGCGTCTGGTGAATACCATTCGCATCGAGGACAAGCCCTTCGTATATTACAACATCGCTCTCCTCTATATGGATTCCGGCCAGTACAGGAGAGCCCTCAGACTCCTTCGCTCCATAATAGTCAGTCCGTACATTCACGGGGAATTGAAGGACAGGCTGGTAATCCTGATAGGGGAGATTTACCTCAGGATGGGGAGGTACGGGGATGCTCTCGAATTCCTCACGGAGCACCCTGTTGAGAGCGATAGATACTATTACCTTCTTGCGAAGACTTACGAGCATTTGGGTAAGTACTCCAGCGCCCTGAAAACGTATGCCCGCATAATGTCCTCCATAGAGAAAGACCAGTTCGTCAATATTCATGCCCGCATGGCCATAGAAGCGGCCCGCAGGGGAGAACTGGAAAAATCTCAGGAGATAATCGTCAGGGGGAGCAAGTACGGGGAAACCCCTCTGCTGGAGGCGGCGAGGGGGATACTCGCCTACTACGAGGGGAATCTGGAGAGGGCCGTCAACTTCCTGTCCTCTGCCCTCGAAAAGGACTGGAGTTTCTATGTTTACATAAGGGATGAACTCCGGGATGCCTACTACGACCTGGGCAAGTACGATAACCTGCTCGAAATACTGCGGAATTCCTCCAACGCCATAGCCAAAGTGGATTACATCCGGATACTGGTGAACATGGGGGAAAGGGAAAGGGCCCATCAGTTCATGATGGAAAATGCCGATATGCTCTTCTCTTCCGCCGGTCTGATAGCCAGGCTGTACAGGATATTCCCCGAAAAGGAACTGGTGGAAAAACTGGTGGAACTGTCCATGAAGTCCCCCATATACAGGTGTCAGGCATGCGGATACGAGATGGACACCTATAAGGTGGAATGCCCGTCCTGCTTCCGGATTGCATCCCTGAGACTGAAGCACCCTCCCATCTCTTCGGAAACACGGGAAGCGATTGATGCAACGACTCCTGAATTTCCTGAAATCTAACAGGTTCGTAAGGCTCCTTCGCGAGAGGAATTTCTGGCTCCTTACCATGGGCCAGTCCATTTCCCTCTTCGGCGATAGAATCAACAATATGGCCCTTCTGGCCCTCCTGGGAGCCCGCTATACCCACTCCACATTTGCCTTCTCGGGGCTGGCGGTATTCATAAGTCTTCCGGCCATACTCCTGAGCCCCATATCTGGAATCATTGCGGACAGATTCAACCGAAAACACATAATGCTCACCATGGAAATATCCAGAGGATTTCTCGTAATTCTCATTCCCCTCCTGTTCAGTTTCCTGTCCAACATCATGATCGTCTATATCCTGGTTTTCCTTCTGTACACCCTCACCATCATCTACAACAATGCCAAAATGTCCCTCATTCCCGAGATGATAAGGGACAGGAGCGTCCTGTGGGACTTCAATGCCCTGATGGGGATGGCCGGGAAGATTGCAATGGCTCTGGGTGTGGTGTTCGGAGGGGTTCTGGTGGATATGGAGATATGGAGGAGACTCGGATTCGAGGGATGGGAGGTGGGTTTCTATATCGATTCTTTCACCTATTTCTTCTCTGCCCTCATGGTTTACTTCATAACCGTGGAGGCGACTCCCCGGATTCGCAGGTTGAAACTGGATTTCCACGAACTGGTGGAAGAGGAGAGGGGATGGTTCCTGAAGATTCTGGAGGAGATAAAGTATGCGCTGAAAATCGTCTTCAGAAGAGGAGTTCTTAAATTCTTCTACCTGTCCATAATCAACACCATGCTCCTGGTGGCCGTGATATACAATCTCTACTTTCCCTACATTCAGCAGGGGCTGGGATACGGGACGAAGGGCATCGGTTTCGTGGTGGGAGCCGGACTCCTGGGGATTCTCATCGGAACCCTCATGTTCTCGAGGATAGCGCTGACCATAGGGGAGATTACGTCCATAGCCATGTCCAACGTTGTTCTCGCCCTCTTCATACTCCTGTCCATATTCTACCACAGTTTCTTTGCCCTGATGGTCCTCTTCTTCATAGGAGGAATCCTTATGGCGCCCCTCTTCCTGTCCTATGACACCTTTCTCCAGAGGGCCATACCATCGTCCATGAGGGGTAAGATGTTTTCCTTCAAGGAGATGTTCTGGGCATCCAGTTTCCTCATGTGGGCCATCCTGCTGGGATTCGTGAGCGAAATTCTCAAGAGATTCGTGGGTTTCGAGGCGGCGGTTCGTATCATTATCGTGGGGGCGAGTGTCCTTATAATTCTCACCACCATTATACTTTTGAAACTTCTGCCCCGAATTCGTAAAAGGAGGAGGTAATCCAGTCCATGAAAACAGCCCTTGAAGTGCTGGATGCGATTAAGAAGGGAGAGGCGACGGTTTACGATGTCGTTTCTGCTTTTCTGGAGACCATAGAGGAGAAGGAGTCCATTCACAACGCTTTTATAAACGTTTATCCCGAGGAGGCCCTCGAAAGGGCGGTGCGCCTGGATGAGGATAGACCGGATGAACTTCCGCCCCTTTACGGGCTTCCCGTTGCCGTGAAGGACAACATCGCTGTAAAGGGTATGGAACTCACATGCGCCTCCCGAATTCTCCTGGGATTCGAAAGTCCTTATTCTGCCACAGTGATAAAGAGGCTGGAGAGTGCCGGGGCCATCGTCCTTGGAAAGACCAATATGGACGAATTTGCGATGGGCTCCACCAACGAGAACTCCTATTTTGGCCCGGCCCGCAACGCCATAGACCCGGACTATGTGGCCGGAGGCTCTTCCGGCGGCTCTGCTGTGTCTGTGGCCCTCTGGGAGGCTCCGGTTTCCCTGGGTTCCGATACAGGGGGCTCGATTCGTCAACCCGCTGCCTTCAATGGAATAGTGGGTCTCAAGCCCACATACGGAAGGGTTTCCAGATACGGTCTGGTGGCCTTCGCTTCCTCCCTCGACCAGATTGGTCCCATGGGGAGGACTGTGGAGGATGTGGCATTGGTATATTCGGTCATAGCGGGATACGACCCCAGAGATTCCACCAGTGCCGATGTTTCCGTGGAGCCGTTTTCGGAGTACCTGGCCGACCCGGAGGGGATGAGCATCGGAATAGACAGGCGAATCCTTCGTGAGGCGGATGAGGGAATCGTCAGGGGTTTCGAGGAGGTGGTCGAGTTCCTGAAGTCCGCGGGATACCGCATCGTGGAGGTGGAGATTCCCTACTTCGAGTACAGCGTCCCCGTCTATCACATCATCGCATCCTCCGAAGCCAGTTCCAACCTCGCCCGTTACGATGGTGTGCGATATGGATACAGGGCGGAGGCGGATAATCTTGATGAGATGTATTACCGGACCAGGACTGAGGGTTTCGGGGAAGAGGTGAAGAGGAGGATACTGGTGGGAACCTTCTCTCTGTCCTACGGATACAAGAATGAGTTCTATCTGCGTGCATCCAGGATTCGCCGTCTCATGAAGGAAGGGGTGATGAAACTCTTCGATGAGGTGGATGTGATTCTAACCCCTGCTGTTCCTGTATTCCCATGGAAATTGGGGGAGCATCCGGACCTGATCGGGAAGGTCTATAAGGCCGACTACTATACCATATTCGCCAACCTGACGGGAATTCCAGCCCTTTCGATTCCCGTGGGCGGTGAGAAGTTTCCCGTGAGCGTCCAGTTGATGGGAAGGTATTTCGACGAGAAGAGTCTATTCAGGCTCGGGAGGAGGATTTTCCATGCTTTTAATATTCTTTAGTTTTCAGGCGGATGTCTTCGAAAAGGCCAATGAATTCATAGTGAAGAAAAATCCCGATTCCGCAGCGCATTATCTGGCGAAAGCCTACGAAAAATACCCGGTGGAGGTGGAGAACATCATCTACATATCCTACATGGAGGACACCACTTTCGGCTCCAGGCTCGTGATGAAGCTCTTTCCCAGAATTCCGGAATCACGGGTGGTTTCGCAGCTGGGTCTTTACGAACTCATAAAATCGAAGAGGTATGAGGACATTGCATCCCTGTACGAATCCGATTCCTCCCGTGTTGCGGAGAATTTGCGTCCATTCATGAGATTCTATTACTATATCGAAAGGGACAATCTTCTGTCCGCCCTGGATGTGGCGGATAGCCTTCTCATCCTGTATCAGTTTTCCAGCATCCTTTCCGATGACCTGTTCAGCAAACTTGTCAGGGTATTTGTGAAGGATGTGGCATACCAGACCTGCTCCCGTCTACTCGCAGGTCCATGCGTCAGGTACCTTTCCGCAGTGGTGGAGGATGACACCAGTTTCGTCATAGAGAATTACACCTACCTGTCCTATTATGGACTTCTGAGGCCCATGCGCTATTACAGGGATTACAATCGTTACCTCGACAGGCTCCGTGCCTACGGTTATGCCCTCAGGAGCAATTACTGCAGGGATGCCGGGACCCTCAGGTCGGTGTTCGTCGATGCCCTGTACATCCATGGGAGCTATGCGGAGGCGGATTCCCTCCATTCCATACTCCGGTGGATAGAGGAGGATTGCGGCGATAGTCTGCGCAGGTCCATATCCATTTCCAGGGCCTACCTGCTGGATGCGGAGGATATGACTGGTTATGCGATAGATACCCTGAGGTCCATTCCCGACCTTTCCCCCGATTATCTGGTTCCCCTGCTGATCAATTACGGTCTGGATGAAGAGGCCATAAGGATAATGGACAGTCTGAACCGTCAGGGCCTGATGGACAGGAATCTGGTTCTGGATATGGAACTCAATCATAACTGCCGCAGGTGGTATTCGCAGAACAGGTACAGGAAGGTAATAGAGAGGTGTGCGGGTACGGTGGAGGCTGCCTATTCCTACATCATGCTCGGCAAGAGGGACAGCGGTATGTATATCCTTCAACTGAATCGTTCGGATACCATCCGGGACAACTATTCCGACTACTGGAAC
>WGAQ01000095.1 GCA_015494735.1 Caldifarciminota bacterium
AGGGATTCCTCCGCCCCCTTCCTGTCCCCCCTTATGGTGGAGTAGATTATTACCTTGGATTCCTTGTTTATCCTTCGGGAGAGGTCCAGAACCTCGTCCCTCTTCTCCTCGTACGTTTCGAAGTACGTCCTGAGCCTGTTAAGGTCTATTTTGAAGATGTCCATAGTCTCTTCATCCTTTCGGCGAGCCCTGTGGACTCCAGTAGTTCGCTTTCCTGCCTGTAGAACTCCTTGAGTCGATTCTCCAGCCAGTTGCCCCCGATTATTCCGCTGAATTCCTTCAGGAGTCGGGAGGTTATCTCCAGGATGTACTCCATCAGAGCATATCTGCTTATCCTGGCGTCCGGAAGGGGGGTAATCATAGCATTCTTTATCGTGAAGTACTGGGCCATTTCGGGGTCCTGGAGAATCTTCTGCGCCACCCTCTGGGCTATCTTCTTCCCCACTTTCTCCATGAGGCTCCTGTTGAACTTGAGCCAGCTCATCATGAGGCGGTCGAAGTCCGCCTCGTCTATTATCGCTGTGGCTCTGGAGAGAAGTTCTTCATCCGGAAGGGATTCCATCACCCAGAACCTGGCATCCGGCAAATCCTGCGAGCGGGGAAGGGAGGTGAACCTCCACACATCGTTTATCCGGGCGGCGAAGGCTATCTTTCCATCTTCGAAGTACACCATGGTTCTGTAGGAGGAATCGATCCATATCGTTCCGGTGAACCCCTCCTTCTCCAGTTGCTCCATGTAGTCGTCCGGACTTATCTCCTCTCCTGCGGTTCCCGAAAAGAGCAGTCTGTGGTAGAAGAGGGTTATGAAGGCGCGGGCGTGGTCCTCCCTCAGGGCATAGAAGAGAATCTGGTTGGAACTGTCGTGAAGGAGTCTTATCATTTCGTAGAGTTTCATCTCCTCCGAAGGGGGCAGGTTCTCGAATGCCCCGAGTATCCTTCCCCTGTAGAAGATGAGAAGGGCATCCTGTGGCTTCACCTTCAAGTATCCGCTCTTCTCCTCCCTCTGGATTTCCTCCAGGATTTCATCCAGTACCGTGGGTCCACCGTCCAGAACCCTGTAGGGGAGCATCCTGGTGGCCTTTCTGGGGGTTTCGGTCTCCCGGACTGTGGAGGAAACGGTTTTCCTGTCCTGGTCTATATGTATGGTGCTCATCTTGGAGAACCTATCCTTTTCCTCATTGGTGAGGCTCTTGATGAGGCAGAGACCGGAGCCCCATATCTTCAGTTTCTCCAGTTCGCTCTTTCCAAATCCCCATGTGCTGTCTATCTGCTTGATTTCTCCGTCTATCAGCGTGACCCTGACGACGCCTCCATCCCTGCCCATGAATATGAGCCTTCCGGTGAATTTTTCCTCCATTGCTTTGCGCAGTATCTGCATGAAATTGGCCCTTATAGATTTCTGTTTTGCCATGATTAATCCTCCAATTGCTATCGCCTTTAAACCCCTGCCAGAGTCTGCATTTTCCAAATGTTATAGTATATGCCCCTCTCCCTGACCAGGGAGTCATGGGTCCCCATCTCTGCTATTTTCCCCCTTTCCAGAACGATTATAAGATGGGCGTCCTTCATGGAGGCGATGCGGTGGGAGATGATGAAGGTGGTGATGCCTTTTATGTAGTTCCTCAGTTTTTCTATGATGGCCCTCTCCGTTTCGCTGTCTATGGCGGAAAAGGCATCGTCCAGTATGAGGATTCGGGGCCTCTTAAGGATGGCTCTGGCTATGGAGAGTCTCTGCTTCTGCCCTCCGGACAGGGTTATGCCCCTTTCGCCCACCATGGTGTCCAGTCCATCGGGCATGCGCTCTATGTCCTTCCATACGTCAGCGATTTTACACGCCTCGATGATTTCTTCATCGCTGGCATCTGGATTTCCGAAGAGGAGGTTCTCCCTGATGGTCATGGAGAAGAGAAAACTCTCCTGCGGAACGTACGCCATTCCATCCCTCAGACTCCTCAGGTCCCAGTCCCTCACGTCCACCCCATCCACGAATACGGTCCCATGGGGAGGTTCGTACAGCCTGAGAAGCAGTTTCACCAGGGTGCTCTTTCCCGAGCCTATGCGCCCCAGTATCCCGACGGTCTGGCCCTCCTTCACCTCGAAGGTGATGTCCCTCAGGACCTCCCTCTTTCCATCGTAGGAGAAGTGCAGATTTTCGAATTTCACGTTGCCCCTCACCCTTCCCCTGTGCCTTCCCCTGTATTCCCTTACTGGTGTGGAAAGGAGCTCCTTTATCCTCCTGTAGGAAGCGCTTCCCCTCTGGAACATGTTTATACTCCACCCTATGCCCATCATGGGCCAGACCAGCATGTTCAGGTACGTGAGGAAAGCCACGAATTGCCCTATGGATATGCCCATCTCAATTGTGGAGATTCCTCCCCACAGGAGCAGGACGGCGATGGAGAATCCGGAGAGCATGGTTATGAGGGGGAAGAAGGCCCCCCATACCTTCACCAGGTCTATGTTGGCCTTCAGATAGATGTCGTTCAACTTCCTGAACTGTCCGGAGAATTCATCTTCCCTTGCGAAGGCCTTGACCACGTGTATCCCCTCCAGGGTCTCCCTGACGAATTCGGAGAGCTTACCGAAGAGGTCCTGAACCCTGCGGAATCGCCTGTGTATGGCTCTTCCGAAGAAGAGGGATGCGGGGGCTATGAGGAGAAGGGGGGTCATGGTTATGAGGGTCAGGCGTGGTGATATGGAGAGCATGGCCACCAGGGCGAAGGTGGTGTATATGAGGGTATCGCTTATGGCTATCAATCCGAAACTGATGGCCATCCGAACGGCTTCCAGGTCGTTGGTGGCTTTCGCCATTATATCCCCTGTCTTCATCCGGTGAAAGACCTCCACATCCAGGTAGAGGAGGTGGCGATAAATCTTCTGTCTCAGGTCCCTCTGTATTTCACGGGCGGGCTTTATGATGAACCACCTCCAGAAGAATCGCACGACGGCTATGAAGAATCCCAGTCCCGCAAGGATGAGGAAGTACCTGAAGAGCTGCGCGGAGGTAATCTGGAATGTGGCTATGCGGTCTATGGCCTTTCCCACCACCAGCGGGATTATCAACTGTGCGCCGTCCACCAGGAGCAGGGCAACTGCTCCCAGGAGGTAGTACTTCCACCTGTACTTAATCAGACCGAGAAGGTCCCGCATATCGGTTTACAGTTCGCCTTTTTCCCTGAGCCACTTCAGGTAGAAGGCCCTGTAGAGGGTTATGGCCGTTGTGACAGTACCGACCCCTCCCGGAACGGGGGTTATGGCGGATGCCACATCCTGCACGTCCTCGCAGTCCACATCTCCCACGATGGAATCGCCCACCACATTTATCCCCACGTCTATTATCACAGCCCCTTCCTTCACCATGTGTTTCTTCACGTACTTCGCCTTCCCGATGGCCACCACCAGTATATCCGCCTGACGGGTGATTTCCTCCGGATTGGGGGTTTTCGAATGGATGACTGTGGTGGTGGCATGCCTGTTCGTGAGCATCATGG
>WGAQ01000096.1 GCA_015494735.1 Caldifarciminota bacterium
GAAATTTATCGATTAAGTTCATTTCATTCAATGCTTTATACCCACCATTTCAATTTCCGAGGTTCTCCCAAAGGGATAAATATCTGCGCTTCAATCACATATCATTGCGACAGATTTGCACTTTGAATCACCATTCCCCAGAACCCTTAATTTGCCAAAAGGTTCTCCCATGACCAGCCGGTCATTTTCGCTCAATTAGTCCGATTACAATCGACTGAAACACTTCTATTTGTTCCACTTTATTCGACCAACCACTAACCATATCCGAAAACAAATTCGTTCTTTGACGGGTGGAATTTCTTCAGTTCAATTATGGTCATAAGGGATTTTCGACCATCGAATCGATGGAAATCATCTTCACAGCATCGAAATATTCCGTCAATTTATAAAATTTGTCGAATTTTGAAATGAACTTTACATTATCTGGTCATTTGTCAAATTATGTTCTTTCCACTCACTTTTACCATTCAATCCCACAACACCAAAAGCGCTGAGTATGAACATGTTAAGAAAACGGACGGGCGGAGGCCCGTCAGACATGAGCAGCAGATTCCAGTAATTTCTCCCCAAAGACATCCAGATACTTCCGCAGCATCCACTGCGCTCCCTCACCCAGAGGGCAGAAGGTCTTACCCTTTATGTAATCGGCTATGGAATAAAGTTTATCTATATCGGAAGGCTCGCCATAACCCAGTTCGATTTTCCTGAGAATCCTGGTGGCCCAGGGAAGACCTTCACGGCATGGAGTGCACCATCCGCAACTCTCGAAGGCAAAGAACTGGACGGAACGGCGCACGATTTGAATAAGGGGATACCTGTCATCTATAACTATAACCGCCGCAGAACCGAGCATGGAACCAACCCGTGCCACATCCTCATAGGATGCAGGAGTATCCAGTTCATCCCCCACAAGAATGGGAGCGGAAAGACCGCCCGGCACCACAGCCACCAGATTGGAGCCATCTCTCAGGCCACCGGCGTATTCGATTAACTGCCTGAAGGTCACCTTACCCAGTTCGAATTCAGCCACGAGGGGCTTTTTAACAGCGCCAGAAATGGTGAAAATCTTCGTTCCAGGACTCTGCTCCGTGCCCATGGAGCGATACCAGTCGGCCCCATTCTCGATTATAAGGGGAACATTGGCCACAGTCTCGACATTATTGACGATGGTGGGTTTTCCATAAAGTCCCTTCTGTGCGGGAAACGGTGGTTTCAGTCGGGGATGCCCCCTCTTACCTTCCAGAGAATTCAAAAGGGCAGTCTCCTCACCGCAGATGTATGCCCCCGCTCCCGGATAAACGTGAAGGTGGAGCGTATACCCCGTCCCGAGTATATTCTCACCGAGAAGACCATGCTGATAGGCTTCCTCTATCGCCCTCTTCAGAATCCTGAAGGCATCCCTGTATTCGGCCCTCAGGTATATGAAGGCTTCGCTGGCTTTTATAGCATAGGCACCGATGATGATACCCTCTATGAGAAGATGAGGAGCCTTTTCCAGAATCTCCCTGTCCTTGAAAGTCCCGGGCTCTCCCTCGTCCGCATTGACCACGAAGTAATGCTCCTGGCCATCGTCGGGGACGAAACCCCACTTAACTCCGGTGGGGAAACCTGCACCCCCCCTTCCCCTGAGACCGGAATTCTTCACCTCCTCTATGATGGCTTTCCGGTCCTTAATCTCCAGAAGAGCCTTTCGAACAGCCCTATAACCGCCCTTCGCCACATAGGCGTCATAAGATTGGGGATTTTCCCCTTCCGTAAATCGAAGTAGTATTCTATTTTCTGAAATCATGAATAAAGTTTAAAGTCCCCACTCACGAATCCGTTCCAGGATTTTCGAGGGTTAAAGGCAGGAATCGGCTTTATAATTTCCGACATGAATCTAAAGCCAGTTGTGGAAAGTATAATCGACGCTCTTAGAGAAAAAGGACTGGACGAAGAATCCATAGAAACCATATTGAATGTGTGGAAATCCAGAGAGGGCGTGAGCGACCTGAATACGAATTACGACAGAAATAAAATTCGCTCCCTGTTTCAGGTAATAGAAGATTATTTCAATTCCAGCCTCGTGCCTCCACCGGAAGAGGTGGCCCGGGAGGAAGAGGAGAGCATAGACCAGGAAGATTTAGAAGAATCCATCGAAAAAGAGCTGGAAGAACTCGTAAAAATCTTATCCAGCTCCCCTGAAGAGCCGGAAGAGGAGATGCCCATAATAGAAACCGGGGAAGAGGAAAAGGAAGAACTGGATGAAGAACTGGAGAGGGAATTGCGCGAATTCGCCGAATTCCTCGAAACCCATGGCCAGTTCGGGGAGGAAGAGGCTCCGAAGGAGAAGGAGACGGCCGAAGAAACCCGTCCACCGGTGAAGATAGTGGAGAAGGAGGAGGAGAAGAAACTCAGAACCCTCGTCGAGGAACTGGTGGAAAGCACTCCCGAACCGGTCAGGATGTCCGATGTGCAGATACGGGGTCTGAGGCTTGCAGCTGTTATAAGCGGGGATGAGGTGGAAAAGATACTCATCTTCAGGGAGGGGGATGAGAAGCCGGCAATAGGCAAACTGCAGAAAACCATATCATCGATATGGAAATTTACGGGATATGAGGTTCATGGATTCGACAGCTTCCACGTCAAGTCGGGCGCCCTCATCCTCTACGGTGAGAAGATAGAAGGGAAAACCTATATAGTCGTCGTGGAATCCGAAACCGTCGGAGGGGCGAAGTTCATCGTGCTGGCCCTCAGGAAGATGCTCTCGCAGGAGTAAAAGGGGGAAACCCCCTACTCTATCTTCAATTCGTTTATATTCTTCGTGGTCCTGGTTATGATTTCCAGACCTCCGCTGGAAGCATCCGCATAAACCATATCCTCTATTCTGACTCCGAATTTACCCTCGAGATATATGCCCGGCTCCACCGTGAAGACCTCCCCTCCCTTCAGGACATATTCGGATGCCCTGTGAGAGAAATAGGGGGCTTCGTGAATCTCCAGGCCTATCCCATGTCCCAGTCCGTGTCCGAAATTTTCGCCGAAACCATTCTCCCTTATGTAATCCCTCGCTATTGCATCCACTTCCCTGTTCGTCATGCCCACTCTGGCCCTCTCCTCCACCATCTCCTGGGCCTCCAGAACTATGTTGTAAATCTCCAGGAAGTCCTCCGTGGGCCTGCTCCCCACCCACACGGTCCTCGTCATATCGGAGGCATATCCCCTGTAGAACACGCCGAAATCCAGCAGTAAAACATCGTTTGGAGCGATGACCACATCCCGGGGACTCGCATGGGGAAGGGCCGAATGGGGGCCGCTCGCCACTATAGGCCTGAATGAAACATCATCCGCTCCCAGTTTCTTTGCGAGATATTCGATTTCTATGGCCACATCCCTCTCGGTCATCTTCCCGGGCTCTATGAAATTCATGATTTCCCAGAAAAGACGATGGTTTATCTCCTGAGATTTCCTGAGGAGTTCTAGCTCTTCCGGGCTCTTTATAATCCTCAAATCCTCCACCACCCCATCGAGGGGAACCAGCTCCACCCCCTCCAGTTTCTCCTTCATGTTATTGAAGGAGACGACCGTTACATGATTTCCCTCCACACCGAGGGTCTTTATGCCATATTCCGACACGAGTTTCTTCAATTCGTCCATATAGGAGCCATACACGACGATTTCGAATCCCTCCCTCACCTCCTGCCTGGACTGAATCTTGTACCGGAAATCCGTCATGAAGATGGCCGCATCTCTCGTTATCAGCACCTGACCGTTGCTTCCGGTGAATCCTGTAAGATACCTGACGTTTATCAGATTGGTAACAAGGAAACCATCCAGTCCCTTCTCCGACAGGAGATTCCGTATTTTTGCTACCATAGGAGAAAGTTTAAAGGAGCGAAGGTGAATTACATACGAATTTGCTAAGGATTTCATGCCCCGCAATGCCTCTCCATGCTATAAAATTCATAGGGGATGGCCAAAACAGTTCAGAGTTATAATCTGGTTTTGACGCTCATAGAACTCATAAACAGAAGATATACAGGGCAGATAACCATAATGGAGAATCCCGGAAGTTCGGGAATCATAATTCTCATGAAGGAGGGTGCCATATACAGCATAAAGGGAAGCGAAAAGGAGGGAATAGCAGCCCTTTCCCAGCTGGTAAAGTGGCAAAGAGGCTTTTTCAGACTCGAGGAAGTGAATGATACTTCCGTATTCGAGGGCAGGGAGCCTATAAAGATAGAGGGACTTCTCAGGTATATGATAGAGCAGAACAAACTCAAAAGGGATGAATTCGTGCCGATATTCCGCAAAACAGTACTGGAATACCTGATGAAAAGGGAGAATACAGTCACAATAAAGGATGAATACAGAACCCTGAAGGACATACTGGACAGGGTGGAAATGGAGAACCTCAAACCGGCGGTGATTTACATGGCCAGTCCCGACAGGAAACTCCTCATCCTCCTGGGGGAAAATGACAGCATGGTCATTGGCGAAAAAGCGAAGGTTTCCCTCCAGAAGGCCATGAAAATATCCTTCCTGCACAGATTCTCGTACTTCATATATCCGGTGAAGGGGGAGAAGAAGGTCCTCCTTCTGGAAGAGCTGATAGAAATCATGAAGAACGACGTGTTTCAAAACGGCATAATACCCTATCCACCCAATCCGATGGACATAAGGGAGATAATCGATAGCAACGATGTGGTCATATTTTACTCGAAGAATAAGAAGGGTCTGAGGACCCTGCCATGTGTAAGGGGGGAGTGTTTCCAGAAATTGGAAGATTTCAAGCGATTCTTCGAAAAGGAGGTGCATTATGTTGCATGGTAGAGAAGTGGAGATTAAATACAGAATCAGGGACCCCCTGGAGATATCGCGATTCGTGGAGAAGAGATGGGGGGTCAGGGGGAAGAGGAAGCGGATATACGATGTGTACTTCGATACCCCCTCGCTGGATTTGATAAAGGGGAGCATAGCCTTCCGCACCCGCGAAATAGCCTCGGATGGAGAAAAGAAGACCTATCTCATCACCTACAAGCGCAAGATAAAGACCAGCGACCATATAATGCACAGGGAGGAGATAGAAAAGGAGATAGATGCCGAAATCTACGAAAGCCTCCATCTTTCGGACTACATCGAGTTCGACTTCGAGGGGCACAGGGGCAAAATTTCCCCTGTCATAGGCATCGAATCCCATCGCATGGAATACGACCTCGGAAAGGTGAAGATAGTGATAGACGAGGTGAAGTTCTCGGATGAGCTCATGGAATTCTTTCTGGAAATAGAGGGCCCTGAGGAGGAAATACGGAAGATTAGAAGCGAACTGGAACAAAGATTCCACCTC
Source organism: Caldifarciminota bacterium (assembly GCA_015494735.1). Classification (GTDB taxonomy): domain Bacteria; phylum Hydrothermota; class Hydrothermia; order LBFQ01; family DSFT01; genus S143-66. The sequence continues at coordinate 5,327 of WGAQ01000096.1, forward strand.
GAGCCCCTGACCCTGTCCAAACTGGAGATGGGACTTAAGTATATGGGTCTGCACTGAGGGTCCCTTTAAACTTAATTTGTGAAATCAGAGCAGGGACCCTGGCTTTTATTCCCGGGTCATTCCGGTCCCTCACATCGGTCCCCTTTGACCCTCCCGAAATCGGAAATCAAGGAGGTGATTTATGCCCTTTAATCTCGATTTCGAGCCCTACAGGATAAAAGTGGTGGAGTGGATTAACATTACCACGAGGGATGAGAGGCTCAGGTTGATAGAGGATGCCCATTACAACGTCTTCTATCTCAAATCGAAGGACATCATCATAGACCTGCTCACGGACAGCGGCACGGGAGCCCTGAGCGATGTTCAGGTGGGCCACATGGCCATGGGGGATGAAAGTTATGCGGGAGCCCGAAGCTGGGACAGGTTCTACGAATCCGCCCGACGATACACGACGAAGGAGCACATAATCCCCGTGCATCAGGGAAGGGGTGCGGAAAGGCTGATTGCAGAGGCCCTATTGAAGGAAGGGGATGTGGTGGTTTCCAACACCCTGTTCGACACGACGATGGGCAATTTCCAGTATAAGGGCGTACACTTCATGAATCTGCCCGACCCATCCGATTACAACTTCAGGGGGAACATAGACCTTCAGAAGCTCGAAGAAGTGCTCAGGAGAGAGGCAGAAAGGGTGAAGCTCATCGTCATGACCATAACCAACAACTCCGGTGGAGGGCAGCCCGTATCCCTGAAGAATCTGAAGGCCGTGAGGGAGCTGGCAGACAAATACGGCGTCCTCCTCATGATAGATGCGTGCAGGGTTTCGGAGAATTCCTTCTTCGTCAAGCACAGGGACCCGGACTACAGGGACAGAAGCATACTGGAGATTGTCAACGAAACCCTATCCATGGCGGATTTAATCACATTCAGCGCCAAGAAGGATGGTCTGAACAATATCGGGGGGTTCATAGCGACGGACGATGAACAACTGGCTCTGAAACTGAAGACCCTGGGTGTTCTGTTCGAGGGATTCCCCACCTACGGCGGCATGGCGGGGAGGGACATGGAGGCCATAGCGGTGGGGCTCATGGAGAGCACGAGGGAGGACTATCTGGCCCACAGGACAGGTCAGGTGAGGTTCCTGAACGATTTACTGGACGATATGGGCATCCCCGTGCTGAAGCCGGCAGGAGGCCATGCCGTGTACATTCTGGTGGATCAGCTGCTTCCCCACATACCTCCGGAGGAGTTCCCCGGCCAGAGTCTGGTGGTGGCCCTGTACGTCTTCGGCGGTGTGAGGGGCGTGGAGATAGGGAAACTCATGTTCCCGGATGCACAGCACAACATGGTACGCCTTGCCATTCCCCGCAGGACCTACACGGAAAGCCACCTGAGATACGTGGCAGAGACATTCGAAGAGATAAAGGAGAAGGCCGATTGCATAAGGGGGATGCGCATAACGTACGAGCCGGAATACCTGCGGCACTTTCTGGCCCACCTAAAGCCGCTTGATGACTGGGTAAAGAGATGCTCTGGATAGCCCTGTCCCTCATATTCAACGAGGTCATGAATAACCCTTCCGATGGCTCATGCGGTGAATTCATCGAATTGTACAACGGGGGAAGCGATACAATCAGCCTCGCGGGTATGGGTATAACGGATGGGGAGGACTTCGACCTGATAACCACCCTCTCCAACCCCCCATTCGGCCTGACTTCCACATACTCAATTCCACCGGGGCAACTGGTCCTCATCATGGACCCCGATTACTTCGACGCGTGCACCGTGGAGTATCCCCTCGTGGGGAATGTACTCATCGTGGACGATGCATCCATAGGAAACGGCCTCTCCCTCACCGACAGCATATACCTCATCGCCCCATCCGGGGACACCGTGGCCCGATTCGAAAAGCCCATCCCCTCCGTCCCCTCCTCCCGCTCCCTGGAGCGCCTGAATTACTCCACCGATGTATGGGGCATATCGGAAGTCGATGGCGGGACTCCTGGCAGAGTCAACAGCATATACTCCCCCTCCCCCATCACAATCGACAGCGTTTATTTGATGGATTCGAACCTCGTCATAAGATTGAGGAATCTATCCGACAGCACCATCGAGACGCAGGCCACCGTAATGGCAGCCGAGACCCTCACCATACCCATCACCCTCCCGCCCCTGGATACGACCAGCATCCTCATCGAATCTCCCATCCTGAGCTTCCGGACCACACTGATGGTGGATTCCTTACGGGAATCCCTCCACATTCCGACAACCTACCCCCTCCTCATCATAAACGAAATCCAGTACGATGAAAATCCCGAATGGATAGAGCTCTACAACGGGAGCAGGGACACCATAGACCTGTCCAGATTCTACGTGCGGGATATGGCCGGGAATGTGATGTGGCTCTCCGGATTGCTTCCACCCGACACCTTTGCCGTGTTCTCCGCCAGCGAATATCCGGACTTACCTTCCCTGAACGACAACTACGAATCCCTCACCCTCAGGAGTAAATGGGGCCTCCTGTTCGATACCCTGTACTATTCATCCTCCTATGGAGGAGAGGGCCCATATACTCTGGAGAAGATAAACCCGGGCCTCCCAGGAATGGAAAGGTCTTCCTGGAGTGGCTCCCTGATTGCGGGGGGAACTCCGTGGAGGAAGAACAGCATCTTCCTGAATGCGGGGAAGCTGGAGGGGGAGGTATATCTGGAGCCCAGGTACCCTGCAGGGGGCCAGGATGTCATACTGACCTACAATCTTCCTGCTTCCGCATCCCCTGTAAGGATATACCTCTTCGACGATATGGGAAGGCAAATCCTTCAGATGGATGGTCCGGCAGGTCGGGGAATAGTGAGGTTCCGGGCTCCCGCTCGAAAAGGGATATACATCATTCTCCTGAAGACAGATGGATGGAGGAGGAAGGAATGGATAAGGGTGCGTTAGAGCTCCAGGATATACTGGAGTACTCCTCCCCTGACCCGCGCCACCTGAGAAAAGTCGAAGAATTACTGAAGCATGGGGTCTCACCCGACGCCATACTGAACGAATTCATCTATATTAAAATCACCACTAAAATCACCCTGTTTTCTCTCGCTGTAAAGAGATTGGTCCGGGCCATATACCAGAAAAACCTCCAGGAAATAGACTTCTTCGACAGGGTATTGAACCTCATGCTACTGCACGGAGCCACGGGAAATGGTGGAGACACCCCGGCCCTTTACCATCCCGTGAAGTTCGGATATACATTCCTCGTGCGCAGGATTTGCCGTGCAGGGGCAGACCCATCTGCAACCGTGGAAACGGAGAATGGCCCCTACCC
>WGAQ01000097.1 GCA_015494735.1 Caldifarciminota bacterium
CCACTATTGCAAGCCCCTGTTCATATGCAGACACGAGAAGGATATTCCCATCCACGCTCACATCGAGGACCACTTCGAAGGGGATGGAAGACAGATGGACAGGAGCAGATGGGGATGATATATCCACTATGACCACCCCTCCCAGACCTCCCGCGAATAGGAGGTTACGGGATGTATCCACATCCACCGAATAAATATACCCCGGAACAGCCCCCACGAGGGCCACACCCGAGGAATCCACCTCCGCCCGGGCAACAGCGGGAATGGAAAACAGCAGAGTTAACACGATGGTTCTTCTCATAGCCCTTTAAGTTTAAATCAGAAATAAACTTACAGGCAGGAAGGATAAGGGGGAGATGATGGTACTTAAAAACCGCCGGCAGAGAAGAGGAAATCCCCTGTTCGCTTTCATGACTCATGAAAATCATTGTAAACCAACAGTTTGAACCCACTCCACCCCGCTCACTTGACACGGATGGGAATACACCTTTAAAATTTTAACGTAATAGTAACAAAAATTTAACATTCGATTAACGTTCCCTCATAACCCACCTCCCGATCCCCGCTTCCGGAAGGCGGGGGTCGTGGGAGCCCCTTTAAACTTCTGCGAATGCTCCTGAGCCACCTGACCGGAAGAAATTTCGAAAGGAATCCGGACATAGAGGGAATTGCTTACGATAGTCGCAAAGTGGGAGAAAACTATCTATTCGTCGCCATAAGGGGATTCAATGTGGATGGTCATGACTTTATACCCCGGGCGATAGAGAAAGGGGCAGTGGCAATAGCCCACGAATCCCACTACTCTCCCCCGCAGGAATTCCGGCAAAGGGCTGTATTTATCGAAGTGGAAAACTCGAGAGAATTCCTTTCCTTGGTCTCATCCCGATTCTTCGGGGAGCCATCCCGGAAGTTGAAAGTAATAGGGATAACGGGAACCAACGGAAAGACCACCACAGCCTTCCTCATCCATCAGGTCCTGAACTGGACAGGAAACAGGTGCGGCCTCATGGGAACGGTCCTCTACGATACGGTCTGCAGAAAGGAAAAAGCCTCCCTCACCACACCGGAATCGCTGGAAATCCACGCAATGATGAAGGAGATACTGGAATGCGGGGGAACGCATCACGTAATGGAGGTATCCAGCCACTCCCTTGCACTTCACAGGGTGGAACACGTGGACTTCGACGTGGCCGTATTTACCAATCTGACGCAGGACCATCTGGATTTTCATGGAAGTATGGACGAATACCTGAAGGCAAAACTCAAACTATTCCGCATGCTGGATGGAGATGATTACGCGGTGATAAATGCGGACGACCCCCACGCTTCCCACTTCGAAAAGGCTTCCACCGGGAGGGTCATAACATACGGATTCGGGGAAGGGGCAATGGTCAGGGGAGAAGTGATGCGCAACAATCTGGAAGAGGGTCTCGTAATATCTCTGGAGGTGGAGGGAAGCATCTACATCATAATAAACCACCATTTACTGGGAGAATTCAACGCATACAACCTTCTGGCAGCATTCACAACCCTTATGACTCTGGATATACCTCCGGCAACCGCCGTGGAATTCCTCTCGAAGGCCAGGCCTCCCAAGGGGAGGCTACAGAGGATAAAGAATGTCTTCATAGACTACGCCCACACCCCCGATGCTCTGGAAAATGTGCTCCGGACATTGAAGCCCCTGACCGGTGGGAAACTCATCGTGGTCTTCGGAGCGGGAGGCAACAGGGACAGGGAGAAGAGGCCCCTCATGGGAGAAGTGGCAGGTCGATACGCGGATGTAATAATCCTGACCAACGACAACCCCCGATGGGAAGACCCCATGGAGATAATAAGGGATATCGAAAGGGGGATAAACCGCGAGCACCACGTGGAGCCGGACAGGGAAAAGGCCATCAAGATGGCCATAGACATGGCGGATGAAAAGGACATCGTACTGATTGCAGGAAAGGGACACGAGACATATCAGGAAATAAAGGGAGAAAGGCTCCCATTCGACGACGAGCAGGTGGTCAGGAAGTACCTGAACGAATTCGACATGCCCACCCTCGAATGGAAACCCGGAGAAAAGTGAATCTCTTCTCTCCCGACTGCAATCATCAAAGGTATCGGGCATCCCCCTGAGGACCACCCCATTATCTGTAAGGAAGATATTTCCGTCCTTATGTGGGATTTGAGGAGGATGCTACCTGATTACAATCCACCTGTAGGACTTTCCATCCAGACGCAGAATATATACGCCACTCCTGAGCCGCAACACGAGGAGGTTCTCTCCCGGATGAAGCATCATTCTCCTTTCGAGAATAGCCCTTCCTTCCACATCGAATATCCGAACATCGAGAGGCCTCCGGACCGGAGATATTATGCGTATGGAGCCATCGGCACCGGGTCTCACCACGAGGCTTCTCTCCACCTCCCCCACCGCAACGGATCCGGAGCAGGAGAAAGTGGAATCATAGGCAAATTCGATGGCATCCGATATAACCACATCCCCATCCGGAGCATCGGAATACAGGGTCACGGAAGAGGTGCTGTCCAGACAGAAGGTCCCCATATCCAGCCATCCCGTATCCATCACAGGGGAGTACTGATTCAGGAAAACAATGGTATCCCCGTCCACAGTGCCGATTCTGTACCTGGCCTGCGTGGTCCTGTTGGAGGACTTCCTGACCCAGGCCCTCAGATGGTATCCACCGGGACAGGTTATGGCGGGGTTATAGAGGGCAGAATCCCGGGAATAGGTGTAGGCATAATGGTAATCCCCCGCATACCCCGAATAACTGCTCAAACTCCAGGAGCCCTGTGCAATCCATCCCGGATTTGCATCATCCACCACCCTGTCGCTGCACCCTTCGAAAGGCCCCACATAGGAGAAGGTGATTGCATCGAAGATGACCACCTGATATGCCCTCGACGGGTCGGAAGTGGTGTCCGTAAGGACCACATATCCATAGGCACCCGCCTCGAAGGCAACCGTATCCAGAACAACCCATTCCCCTTTATGGGCTTCCTGGTCTATCCATACCTGCGTCGTCCCCTGCATCCCCACGATTAAGTACCTGACGAAGGAAAGGGTGGAATCCATCGCCGGAATATATGCCCTGACTTCATACCATCCGGGGAAAGGGAGGATGGGGTTCCAGACAGCCCAGTTGTCCCTCTGGCCCGTCCAGGCGTAGGTCCACAGAAAATGACCCGAATAGCCCGTGGTATCGAACCACCAGCTGTCGTAGGTCCCGAATCGGACGAATCCGGCATCCAGTTCATCCACCAGGGTATCCGAAATCTGCCTGCCGTTAACATAGGCCATGTAAAGGGGCCAGTCCCAGAAGGGTCCGGGGTCCGTGTGGGTGGCTCCCGGTACCTCGTAGTGGCCTATTATATGACTCCTGTCCGCAGCAAAACCATAGACCCGGGAAAGGGCCGCCGCAATCCGGGCAGAGGATGCATACAGGGAATCCGTGTACCAGCCATTCTCCTCCACGTATCCCTCGTGCTCTATACCCACACTCCATGTATTGTAATCCCAGTTTCCCGCGTGCCAGGCGATGTCGTTGTGGCAGACCATTTGGGTACTCTCCCCATCGGAAGACCTGATAACATAATGGGCAGACACATTGGCATCGGGATTCTGAAACCAGCTGATGGCACCGCTGTATGAACCCTGCGTCGTGTGGATGATGACATAGGATATGGGATAATCGGAGGGTCGGCTCGCATCCGTGTAGTTGGAGGGGTCGGCGGGGACGAATGCATCCACGAATTCGAACTGGGGCTGGGGAGAGCAATCCGCATCGTAAAGGGATGTTTCCGACAGTCGGGGAATCACGACATGGGGATGGGGCTCTATGGGTATCAGGTGCCTGAGACCGTTCCTGTACACCCGGAGGACATCCCCGGCGAAAAGAGGTCCCCCGTATTTCTCCAAAGCGCATGCCAGGTCTCCACCGCACTGCTCCAGATAAAGGGAAAGGAGTCTGGCGGCATAATCCACGCTGGCAGACCACGAAGAAGCGAGATAACCCTTAACTCCCTGGAGAATGACTTCATTTCCATCGCAAACAACCCGTATGGACAGAGAGGGAGCAGGGAGGGAGAAATCCCTTATATCCATCAGACCCACGGAGCCGTATATGGAAGGACATTGCCGGTGATGATACCGGCTCGCCACCCAGGCGATGGCTTTAAGTATATCGGCATCCACCCCATTTTCGAGGGCCGCGCGCTCCATGTATGCATTCAAACTATCCAGATAGGACACCCTCCCCACATCCGGTGCGATAATCAGGAGCAGAACAGTCATATTTCCATCCTCCATGCCCTTGCAGGAGCATAGGTGGAGCCCATTCCATCGAAGCAGGCGAATATATACACGTTGGAGCCATCCCTTCGATTGCACGGATATGCCGCCTCGTAACCGATTAAACTCTTCTCCAGACCTATATCCTCGAAACCCATACCTATGAGAAACTCCACCACCCTGTCCACGAATTCGGGCTCCGCCCTGGTGAGGCCCTCCCTCGCCTCATTTACCACCTCCGGCCTTCCCAGAACGATGAGGCGATGGGTTCCCTCCGTCCTGACGAAGAAGTTCTCATCGGCAATGGCAACCGGCTCTATGGGCTCCGGAGACCTGAAGATGATTTCCTGGATTCTGTAATACCTGTCCGGAAGCGGCTTTCCCAGTCTTTCCAGGATAGACGGTATGCCGAGGTTGGCTGCAACGAATAGTTTTTCCACCGGATAGGAGGACCTGCCGGTTATGACGCGCATCACATGTCCCTCGAAGGCCTCCAGGTCCACCACCTCCTCGAAGAGTTCGAATTGAACCCCATCGCTCCTCAAACCATAATAGATTTTTATCGCAAACTCATACGGATTCACATAGGAGAATGGCCCGTAGTCCTTCACTTCCACATCCAGTTCCCTGTATATCGCGAGGCTTCTGAGGCCTTCCTCATCGTGGAGAACGATTCCGGCGGACTTACCGGACTCCCCGGAAACCAGGGCATCCTTCTCTATCAGAAGGAGATTTTCGAAACCGGAGCGGTGAAGACGATACAGGAGGGAAAGCCCCGCGAGGCCTCCCCCCACCACGACATTGTACTTTCGGGATTTAGAAGCAGACATCCTTCTTCTTCAGTCCCACGTTCACTTTCAGATTCTTATAGACATTTTCCTTCACCTTGCGACCGCTGGCATCGTACTGGACAAAGGCATACGGCAGATAGTTGTCAGTTCGCACGTAAAGGACCTCCTTCACAGCGTTGTAGTGCTTTATTCCATCGGCTACCAGCTTGTAAACCTTTACCCCTTTAAAGGTGGTTTCCCCCTCCAGTTTCACATTCCTGTAATTCTTCCACCTCTTGATAATCGCATCTATGCCCGCCTCGTAAATCCTGTCACCCCTGACAGATTTTATCCTCTTGTCCTTATCGGGGTCCAGCGTGAGCTTTATGAAAGCCTTCTTACCACGAGCCTTTCCAGTCTCCGGGTTGTAGCATGCGGTTCCAGAGCCTCCCTTTATTACCTTCATGTAGATAAATCCGGGTCTGAGGTACCTGTGGTCGTAAGTCTTCCTCTCCTCCTTTCCATTCCCATAAGTGTAAGCCTGGAGGGTGGCTTTGTAGTCCTTTACACCCTCCCATGCCTGGAACATCCTGTTCAGAACATCCTGAGCCGTAAGGCCCACAACCAGCATTAACATACCTTAATTTTACAGGTCTGCTCCCGGAAAACGCTTCACTGCATCCCGTCCATCGCGAAGGACCTGAAAGGGGTGGGGAAATCCCCCTCCATCAATCCACAGGGACCAGGAAGTAAACCCTGGTATCGCCCCCCTTCTTCTCCTTCCAGATGCGAAAGCCCCACTTATCCGGCTTCAACTCCATGCGGGAAGAAACCTCGAGTATTACGATTCCCTCCGGCGAGACGACCCTCCGCAATTCCTTCAGAAGGACATCGTAATGCTCGTAATCGTAGGGAGGGTCGGCGAGTATCAGGTCGAAGTTCTCATCCAGTTTTCGAAGGAACTTTATGGAATCGCTTTTGAAAACTTCCGCCCTGTCTCCATACCTCAGATGGCGGATATTGTCCCTTATGGCGAGGAAGGATGCTCTCGATATATCCACCATAACCGCCGAGGAAGCCCCCCTCGACAGAGCCTCCAGGGATAGGGCACCACTTCCCGCGAACAGCTCCAGCACCCTCCTCCCCTCCACCAGACTCCCCAGAGTATCGAATATCACCTTCCTCATGAAGGAGCTGGTGGGCTTGGTCCCTCTGGGAACTTTGAGGCGAAATCCCTTCCGCTCCCCACCCGCAATCTTAAGAAGGGACATGATGGGAAATTTTAGGGCATGGGGGGACGGTTCCCCCCAGAGGAACTACTGCTGCTTCTTCTCCTTCGCCACCGCCTTTATCTCCAGGTCCCCGGCATTCTTGAAGTGGAGGACCACGTTTATGGTATCACCCACGTTTATGTCCTTTTTGAGACCCATAAGCATTATGTGATAGCCACCGGGCTTGAGCTCCACGGTCTCTCCGGCGGGAATGGGTATATTCTTCACCTGCTTCATTCCGGTTTTTCCATCCTTCTGGACGTATATGTGGAGCTGGGTTTCTCCCACGATGGAAGTGTCGGCAAGGGCGGAAAGGAGGGTATCGGGCTGGTCGTTGCTGTTCATTATGACCAGATATACGACGCTCATCTGTCCTGCCTTGGAAGCGATGGTATAGGGGTCCTTCACAGTTATACCATTCTTTTCGAATACCAGTTCCTCCATCTGGGGCTGCTGTTTCTCCTGCTGCACGGCAGCGGTAGTATCCTGAGCCTGGGTCTCCTCCTTCTGCTCACCCTTCTGGCCACCACATGCGGCCAGAGCAAAGGCCACGATGGATGCTGTTAAAATTATGTTAATTTTTCTCATAATGTAAAGTTTAAAGCCCCCGATGTAAAATTTCCTCCGGATGGATGAACTTATAAGGATAAGAAACGAGGTGGTCGAGGCATGGCGCAACAGGGACCGGAAAGCTGTGAGAAAACTTATAGATGAAACTTACCATCTAACCGGGGACCCGAAAGTCCTTCAGATTCTATCGAGGAGGCCCAGGAAGTTCGAAAACGTGATAATACACTGGATAAAACCCCTCCTATACTATCTGGACAATCTGATAGAGCAGGTTCAGATTTACAACTCCCTGAAGCAGGCCATAGAAAGCTCAGGTGAATCTGAATCTCCAGAGAATATAACTGGAAAAGAGGAGAAATAGGAGGTAATTGTACCAGTCATCCGTCAAATAGACCACTGCAATCCCCACGAAGAAGTAAACCAGACTGAAGAAGAGAGCGAGATACGGAACCAGTTCCCTCCGTATATACTGCAGGAACCTCAGTATTATGAATATTCCGAATCCCACGAAGAGGGCGGAAACTATGAGCATGAAGGAAATGGACTCATCCACCCTGGGATAATGGCCCCTGAAGAAAACGTAAAGGGGGGCAAGGGCCCCCAGATAGATCACGAACAGGATGCTACTTATAGTCCCTGTATTCCACTTCATCGAATCCCTCTACTTCCAGTTTAAATCTGGAGGTATCGGTAAGAACGAGGACGATGTAATTCTCCGGGAAGTACTTCCTGGCAGCCTCGTTAACATCTTTCAGGGACAACTTCTTTATATCCTCTATGTCCTTCCTCCAGAAATCGTAAGGAAGTCCCCATACCTCTGCGGTGGTGTAAAAACCTGCCAGCTGGGCATAACTCTGCCCCTTACGAGCTATGCTTCCCTCGTAATAACTCTTGGCATCTTCCAGTTCCTCTTCGGTGAATCCCTCCCTGCGGGCCTTTTCTATCTCCTCCATGAGGAGCTGGAGGGCATGATTGGAACTTTCCGTCTTGGAGGCGAACCCCGCCATAAAGGCACCGGGCTCGGGATGGTCGGGAAGACGATATCCTCCGTTGAAATAAGAATAGGCCCAGTAGGCATATCCATGCTTAACCCTTATGGTCTGGAGTATGCGGGAGGAGAATCCAGAGCCACCGAGGATGTAGTTGGCAACCCTTGCCCTGTTGTAATCGGGATTATTGCGGGCTATCCCCTTTCCAAGGAGAAAGACGAATGCCTGATTGAGGCCGGGCATGTGATATACGTAAGCCTTTCTTCTGTCCGGATACTTCACATGGGGAAAGGTCTGACGGGGTACTTCCTTCTTCTTCCAGTCCGACAGGTGCTTCTCCACCAGGGCTATGGCCTTCTCGGGCTCGAGACTGGAAACCACCACCACGAAGGCATTTCCCGGAACGTAATACTTTTCGTAAAACGCCCTTATATCATCCAGAGTTATGCTGGCTATGGTCTTCTCGTCCCCCTCCACGGGATGGGCGAGGGGATGGTCCCCGTAGAACAGACGGGATGCTAAAATTCCAGAAACGTAATTGGGGTCTCCCTTATCGGAAAGGATGTTGCTGATGAGTCTCTTCTGCATCTTCTGAAATTCCTCCTCGGGAAAGGCTGGATTCTTCACTATATCGGCAAGAATCTCGAGGGATGCGTCCGCATTGGGAGTGAGGGCTTTAAGATTCAATTCCGTTCCCACCTTGCTCACGGAAATCCCGAATCTGGTTCCCAGCTCGTCGAACCTGTTGGTGATGTCCAGTTTTGAATAGTGTCTGGTCCCTTCATCTATCAGATTGCCGACGAAACTGGCCAGTCCATCCTTTCCCTCCGGGTCGTTGATGGAGCCGGCGTAAATGTGAAGTGAAAACTGGAATACAGGAAGTTTGTCCTTCTGAACGGCGATTATCTTAAGGCCATTGTCCAGGGTTTTCTCCATAACGGCTCCTCCTGAAAGGGTTAGAACTAATGACAGCATACGGAAAGTTTAAGGGTTGCAGGGAATTCCGGTCGATTCATCGGATTGACTTCCAGACGAAATCGGAAGATGAAATAGGAGCGATGGGACTACGAAGAGAGCAACTCCTCCAGTATATCCACGAATTCCCGGGGTTTTTCTATCATGGGCATATGCCCCGCCTCATCTATGTAATGGTTGGAGCATCCCAGAATGGAACTGGTGTGTATGAGGCTGGAGAGGGGTATCACCCTGTCATTCCTTCCCATAATGTGGTGACATGGTGTGTCGAATTTCTCCACGTACCTGTACGGGTCGAATTTCTTCAGGATATCCAGATCGTGTTCCGGAATGGAAAGGTCTTCTGCTATCTGAACATTTCTGCGCTTACAATCTTCTATGAGCTTTTCGGAATGAAAGAGCCTTTCGCAGATGCGCTCCTTGGTAAGCTTTCCGAATCGCTCCTTTTTCGAAAATATTGCACTGTTCACGAGCACGATTTTATCCACCATCCCGGGAGCGAAGATGCTGGCCAGATAAACCACGCTTCCCCCCATGGAATGACCCACGAGAACAGCAGAATCTCCCACATGCTCCTTCAGGAAGTTCACGAGGAAGAGGCCGTAATCCTCTATGGTTTCGGGAAGAGGCATGGGATTCTTATAATGGCCGGGAAGGTCGAGGGCGATTTTTCTGTAGTCGTCGGACAGGAGTTTAAGGACCAGAAGCCAGTTTATATGGCTCCCGCCGGCCCCGTGCACGAAAACGACGGGTTTTCCCCGTCCCCTCTCCACGAAGTACTTATCTGGCATTTTCGTAGATTAAATTCCAGATGTGGCGGATGAAACCGGTGTACGTCTTCTCGTCGAATCCGAAGGGGTCGAACTGTGCAAGTTTATAACCTCTGGAGGTGAAGACCTGGAAGTCCTCATCGGGAAATATGCTCTCCTTGAAGATGATTACACTGTCGGGAGGCAGAGCGAGAACTTTGCGCATTTCGGACGGTATGAGGTCCGCTCCCGATTGACCAAAAAGGATGGAGTAAACTGGAATTCCATACCTGTCCATCAGGGGCTTCATGGATGGATGGGCCAGGACGATTTTCTTCCGGATTTCCTTCTTCTGCACCCTTATGATGCTATCTATGTCTTCTATTCGGGCTTCCACCTCATCGACAGACGGGCTGTATCCGCATCCGGACAGGGTGGCGGATATCTCATCCACCTTCTCCTTCATGAATACGGGGTCGAACCATACGTGGGGATTCCTGACATCCGGAGCCAGTTCCACTTTCACCCTCGTATCGAGGCCCCTGACCCACTGCTCGAAGTTGGTGTTGATGTATATGAGGGCGCATGCCCGATTCATCCTCTCCACCAGGCGGGGAGAAGGGTCGAATATGTGGGGATTGGCATTCCTGCCCACCGCCAGAACCACCTGGACGGATGTATCCATCTCCTGAACGAGAAGTCTGAGGGGATTGACCGAAACCACCACCTCCCTGCTCTGCTGACCGCCGGAGCAATCAAGGAGAAACCCTGTCAAGGATAAAATCAGCAATCCTTTCGTAAGCCTCGTGAATAAGTCTCTGATTCTCATTTTTCACCTCCTGAATCACCATGGGCTTCCCCTCATCCGATGCCTCCAGGTATTCGGGGTCCAGGGGGATACGGGCCACGAGGGGCAGGCTGGCTTCCCGGGACAGGATGTCCCCTCCCCCCTTTCCGAAGACATGGAGTTTGTTGCCACACGTGTCTATAATATAACTCATGTTCTCCACCAGCCCCAGCACGGGGACCTCCATCTTGAGGAATGCATTGATAGCCCTCCTGACATCATCTATGGCCACCTTCTGGGGTGTGGTGACCACCACCACTCCATCTATTATAACCTGCTGGGCGGCGGAGAGTTGAGCATCTCCGGTTCCGGGAGGAAAGTCTATGACCAGATAATCCAGTTCATCCTCGCTCCAGATGGTGTTGAAGAAGAGGTCCTGATACACCTTGTGGAACATGGTCCCCCTCCAGATGACGGGTGTGTCCTCATCCAGCAGACTGGCAAAGGATATGACCCCTATCCCGTAAGCCTCCACCGGAAGGAATTTCCTCTCCTTCGTCACCCTTATCTTCTGACCTTTGATACCCAGCAGGGTTCCCACGGATGGACCGTATATATCGGCATCGAAGAGAGCCACCTTATATCCCTTCTGGGCCAGCTTCACAGCCAGGTTCACAGCCACGGTGGATTTACCAACACCCCCCTTACCACTGCCCACCCCGATGACCCTCCTGATGCCCGGAATACGCTTGGGGTCGAATATGTTGCCAGAGGTGCTGGTCTGGAGTTTCGGAGGTGTTATCTGCATCCTGGGCTTGATTTCCACATTTATGTCCTCTATGTTGTGCCTTTCCTTCAATACCCTCTTCACAGTGTTTTCGATTGCAATCGCATGCTTCATGAATTCCTGAGGTATGGTCAATTTGACGTGAAGTTTCCCCTCCTCCACATAGACCTGAGAAACGTATCCGGCACTTACGATATCCTTACCGTTGATCTCTATGGATTTTAAAGTCTCGTAATAGTCTTTGATTCCTGCCATAGGCTGAAAGTTTATAGTTTACCCATTCCGCTCCATGGAAATTGTCCGATATCCCCCGGAATTACTCCGCTCTCCATGTCTGAACCTGACTGAGAATCCCGGTCCTCCGGGAATCCTGCTCTTTTCAGTCCGGAGCTGTCTTCGTAAATCCAGAATCATGCATGGCCTCCGGTCGCGATTCGGGTCCCATGTCGGTCTCTTCAGATGAAAACCGCCCAGAAACCGCAGCAGAGTGTAAATTTTTCCCATGCTCAGAAATCTGGCCACGTTGATGGCTCTGGCGACGGGATTCATAACCATGCTGGAAGGAAGCAAGTTGTTGATTACCAGGAGTTCCTTCTTCGGATGGTTTCATCCGTTGATGGAAATAGCCGCCGGGAGTCAGGGTCTGTGGCTCACCGGTATCAGTTTCGTCATCGTCCTCTTCTCCATGATGACAGCTCTGGGAATAAGATGGGCGAAATTCGTGGTGATGCTCTCCTCCATAGCCCTCCTGCCCTTCTTTCCCGCGGGAACAGTTCTCGGAATAGTCCTCATCCTCCTGTTCATATTCGCATGGAGGTGAGCACATGGTCCGTCCCCTGATATACGATGAGGAGAAGAACGTCCTCCGAATACTGGACCAGAGGCGTCTGCCTTTCGAGGAGGTATATATAGAGACCCGCGATGGATTCCAGGTGGCGGACGCCATAAGGGACATGGTCCTCAGAGGGGCTCCCCTGATAGCGGTGGCAGGAGCGTACGCCATCCTCATGGAAGTCAGGAGGGGAGCGGACAGGGAAAGGCTCAGGAAGGTCATCTCGGCACTGCGCAGGAGCCGTCCCACAGCGGTCAATCTGTTCAACGTTCTGGAAATGATTGAAAATGTTTTACATGAAACGGGTGATATAGAACGGACAATAGAAGAGAAGGTTCTGCAATTCGTCGAAATGGAAAGGAAGCTCTACGAGAGAATCGGGGAATATGGAAGCGAAGTCGTTCCCCAAAACGCCACAGTCATGACCTACTGCAACACGGGATTCCTGGCCACCATAGGAATAGGGACCGCAATCGGCGTCATATACAGGGCCTTTCAGAAGGGGAAGGTGAAGGAAGTCATAGTTCCCGAAACCAGACCCTACCTCCAGGGGGCCCGTCTAACCGTATACGAGATGAGAAAACTGGGAATACCGCACCGCCTAATAACGGACAACACCGCCCCATTCCTGATGGAGTTGAAGAGGGTGGATGTGGTCATAGTGGGAGCGGACAGGGTGGTGCTGAATGGGGATGTGGCCAACAAGATAGGAACCCTGTCCCTGGCTCTTGCCGCAAAGGAATTCGGGATTCCATTCTACGTGGCCCTGCCCACGAGCACCATAGACCCCCATTCGGAGACCTTCGATGGAATAAAGATAGAGGAAAGGGGAAGCGAGGAGGTCATATTCGTCAGGGGCAATCCCATCACCTACCCCGACACTCCCACGTACCACTATGCATTCGATATAACCCCCGCGAAATTCATAACCGGATACATAACGGAGAAAGGGGTCTTCCGGGACATAAAGGAGGCCATGGAGGAGTGAGGAATCTGCCCCTTAAACTTACGCAATGAGACTTGCGAAATATCTGACAGGTGCAACTGTGGTCCTGATGGCCTCCGCCTGTTTCAATATAGATTCGTACCTCACCATAAAGGGACCCGATGATGTGGATTACAGGGTGGTTATCTCCACCCCCAGCGAAACCGCCTTCCTGATAAAAGCCATAGAGGATTCGCTGGGCAAATTCGACAGGACGGAGACCACGGTTCGAAACGATACCACGTATCTCACAGCGGAAGTTAGCGGCATTCCGATAGACTCCCTGACGGAATTCGGCTTCATGGTGGAAAAACTGGATGGAAACACTTACAGAATCTGGCAGGAGAACTCCACCGAAGACACCACAGGACAGAATGACGAAATCTTAACCGGTATCCTCAAGGATTATCGAATGACCCTCACGGTGGTGGTGGAAAATGGAAAGGTCCTGGAGCACAACGCAAACGAGGTAAAGGGCAACACGTACTTCTGGAAGACCACTCTGGACAGAGTCAACAGCTTCTCCCCTTCTATAACCATCCGCTTCCAGAAAACTGGTTCCGGCAACCTCCTGCTCATAACGGGCATCCTGGTGCTGGCAATCGGGGCAGGTATTATTCTATTCATGAAGAGCAGGAAGTGATTCGAATCGGGCGCATTCGGAAAGGGGAAACCGGACTGGAAACTGTTTCGGAACTTCCCTCCCGACGTTAAACTTTCCCCCATGAAGATAGAACTCAGGATTTCCGCAATACCCCCCTATCTCTGGAGGATGCACACCGGAAACATCATGGACAGCAGATGGAGAAAGATTCGGAAGGAGATTCTCGAAAGGGATAACTACACCTGCAGGGTATGCGGAATCCGCTCGGAGAAGTACATGGAAGTCCACCACATCAACGGAGACCATACGGACAACAGACCGGAGAATCTCGCCACCCTGTGCCCCATGTGTCATGCCGTATTCCACGTGGGCATCACGGGGATACACCGCAGGGGAACCCTCATCGTGAGCTCCATTCCCCAGCTGGACATAATCAAACTGTCCCGCTCCCATGCCCTCTTCGGGAAGGGCTCCATTCACCTGCTAAAAAAGATGAAGATGACGGGCATGGTGGAGAGGGTGGGAAGGGAAAGGGACCTCACGGTCCTTGCAGACAGGATACATCTGGGCTGGAAGCCTCCGGATAACTTCAAGCTCTTTCCATTTCCGGAGAGATTTCGAATATTCAACCACTGGAAGAGGAACAGGGAGGATCTGCGCGGCGAATACCATGAGATGAAGAATAAATACCCCTCCCTGCTCGATTAAATCAGCGGGGCGCCTTCTTCCTCAGCTCCCCCATCAGTTTCCTCACCAATCCGGAATCCCTTCCGTACAGGCGGGAGATGAGCTTTATGTCGTCCCTCCAGGTGTCGAAGAAATAGGTCCAGTGATAGGTTCTCCTCTTCACGTTGTAATCGAAAGACTTACGATAATAATACAGAGCGGAATCCACGAGCCCTCTGGCGAAGAAGATGGAGCCCAGGTTCATGGTCAGGAATGGGTTTTCGGGCCGGTATTCCAGTGCCTTTCGGGTATAGTACAGGGCCGAATCGGTCTTCCCGAACAGGAGGGCAAACCATCCCGTGTTCCAGTAGTCGGAATAGTTGTCCCGGATGGTATCCGAACGATTCAGTTGAAGGATATACATACCGCTGTCCCTCTTGCCGAGCATGATGTAGGAATAGGCAGCCTCCACCGTACCCGCACACCTCTCTATTACCTTCCTGTACCTGTTC
>WGAQ01000098.1 GCA_015494735.1 Caldifarciminota bacterium
CCGGTGGACGGAGCCAGATTAGCAGTCGTATTATCGGTAAATGCAATCTCCTCCCTAGCCTGTCCGACGGAGGTTTCAGACGCATCCTTGAAGTACCTTATTCCAAGCGTATTGTCATAGTAATAGACGAAGTAGCCCACCTCGGATGCAGCAGGGTCAACATTATCCTGAGTTATGGCACTAACCAAGAAGTTGGCAAAGTCCATCTTAACCCAGGAGGGGTTGGTGGCAACGGTATCATCCGTGCTGTATATGGTCAGATTCACCTCATGCATGGTGAGGTCCTTCGTGCATGCGTCACCCTCATTGCCCTTGTTATCGTAACCCATGAGCTCCACCTTCTTGCACACATACTCCCTTCCGTCTATCTTGTAGGATGTGGCGGTATCGGGGAGGTCCGCTATCACCTCACCATCGCACTTCACCTTGTACCCGTAGGCACCATCGACAGGATTCCAAGAGAGAACCAGACTTACTCCACTATCGGCAACGGTTATCTCCGCCTCGGGAGCCGGAACAGCAACAGGCTCCGTGGTACCACCACACGAAGCCAGAACCATCGCAATCAAACCGACTCCTACGGCAATGCTTATTCTTCTCATCTCAGCACCTCCTTTTTATTTCTTCTTGGCTCCACCAACTGCCCTTAAAGACTGCTTGATGCTATTGACTTCTTTCTGAAGGGCGTTGACCTTGCTCTCCAGAGCGTTTACTTTCTTCTGAAGTTCCACCACAGCTTTGGCCACTTCCTCCCCCGTCTTGGGAGCCTCGGCGGCCATCTTCTCCTGTTCAGCCAGTTTATTCTGCAAATCGTTCACCGTCTGCTCTATCTGAGCCACCTTGCTCTTCAACTCCTCCACATCTGCAGAGGATTGAGCACCCTGCTGACAACCTGCCAGCACCAGACCCAGCATCGCAATGCCCAGAAGTCTCTTCATACTCCTACCTCCTTTTACTTATGTTTATTTAAAAATTTTAAAGCCCTGTACTGCCACCTCTTGACAAATCCGGCCACCTCCGAATACTTTAATTCCAGCCATTCCCGATTCTCAATGTACCATCTGACCGTTTCTCGAAGCCCTTCTTCGAAACTGATTTCCGGCTCCCATCCGAGACTCCTTATCTTCGAGGTATTCAGGGCATATCGAAAATCGTGACCGGGTCTGTCATTCACGAATTCTATCCAGTTTTCATCCAGCCCCATGTATCGAACGATTAGACGAGCCACATCTATATTCCTCCGCTCCTCATCGCTTCCCAGATTATAGATTTCACCGATTTCACCCCTCTCCATCACGATTCTTATCCCCCTTACACAGTCATCCACATGGAGCCAGGTGCGAATATTTTCTCCCCTCCCATAAAGGGCAATAGGCTCCCCGTTCAGGAGGCGTAGGATGGAATAGGGGATGAGCTTCTCCGGATACTGCCAGGGTCCATAGCAGTTGGATGGCCGAACGATTAAAACCGGAAGTCCATAAGTTCTGACGAAAGACTGCACCATCAAATCCGCGGAAGCCTTGCTGGAGGAATAGGGGGAGCTGGGTCTCAGGGGAGATTCCTCCGTAAACTTTTCATCGCTTCCCGGAGGCAGGTCCCCGTAAACCTCATCGGTCGAAATATGGATGAACCTTCTCACACCCGTTTCCAGAGCCGCCTGAAGGAGATTCAGGGTTCCCATAACGTTGGTGGAGAAGAAAGGCTCCGGGTCCACTATACTCCTGTCCACATGGGTCTGGGCGGCAAAGTGGACTATGGCATCGGGATGGAAGTCCTCCACCATTTCCATGAGGGTCTCCTTATCCCGTATATCCACCTCGAGAAGAGGAACGCCCGTTTCCCTTATACGCAGAGCATCTCCGGAGTAATCCAGATTGTCGATAACCAGAAGTTCGAAATCGCGATGGAATTCCCTCACGAAGGCGCTTCCGATAAAACCAGCACCACCCGTAACCAGAATTCTCCTCACAGGTCAGGTGTAATTTTATACGCTTCGAGGAAATATCTCAAGGGCAACCGACCCACCTCTCGATAGAAATCCATATACGGCCCGGAGAATTCAACAGGAAGGATTTTCCCGAATCCGGTTTCGTGGAGAAATCAGAAAGGCAACTCTATCTCACTCAGGAATGGCAATCTCCTGTCCTTTTCGGACAGAATGGGCTCATCTATTCCCCAGTCTATACCTATATCCGGGTCATTCCATCTTATACCGGCATCCAGTTCGGGAACGAAGTAATGGGTGACTTTGTACAGAACTATACTGTCCTCCTCCGCATAAAATCCATGGGCAAAACCGGGAGGAATCCACAGAGCCCTACCATCCCCCTCCCGGAGCTCCATCATGACCCACTTCCCGAAAGTGGGGGACTCTTTCCTCAAATCCACAGCCACATCCCGGATCCTGCCCTTCATCACCCTTATGAGTTTCCCCTGCTCCCCCGGTGGTTTCTGAAAATGGAGTCCTCTGAGAACCCCCTTCCTGGAGAAGGAAACATTGTCCTGAACGAATTCGTACGGTATCCCGTTCCTTTCGAACTCCTCCCTTCGATAAATTTCCATGAAATATCCACGGTTATCGGTATGTATTCTGCTCTCCACGAGGACGACATCCGGAATCTCCAGACGATGAAAGCGGAACCGACTCATAGAATTCTGCCCTCTGCAAGGCGGAGCAGATATTCCCCATATCCACTGTTGCTATATCTGCGGGCAACCCTGAGCAGTCCCTCCCTGTCTATCCATCCCATCCTGTAGGCCACTTCCTCTATACATCCAATCTTTAGTCCCTGCCTCTTCTCTATGGTGGAAACGAAGACGCTCGCTTCCAGCATGGAATCATGGGTGCCCATATCCAGCCATGCAAACCCCCTGCCCAGTAACTGGACTCTCAGAGATTTCGCATCCAAATAAGCATTGAGGACATCCGTAATCTCCTTCTCCCCCCTGCGGGATGGTGGTATGGAGGAAGCCACCTCCACCACTCTGCTATCGAAGAAATACAGACCGGTGATGGCGTAGTTGGACCGGGGATTTTCGGGCTTCTCCTCTATGGAAATCACATTCCAGTCCGCATCGAACTCCACCACTCCGTATGCCGATGGATTCTGTACGTAATATGCGAATATGTACGCACCGCCCTTTTCCTCCACCTCCTGCTTTCTCCGGCGAAGAATGTCGGGGAGGCCATGTCCGAAGAAGAAGTTATCACCCAGAATCAGAGCCACCGGACCATCTCCAACGAAGTGGCTTCCCACCACGAAAGCATCGGCAATTCCCCGGGGCTCATTCTGGACCTCGTACTGAAGGCGAATTCCAAGATAACTGCCATCTCCCAGAACTTTCCTGAACCTATCGGTGTCCTGGGGTGTGGAGATAATCAGTATGTCCCTTATTCCCGAGAGCATGAGAACGGATAGGGGATAGTAAATCATGGGTTTATCGTAAATGGGAAGAAGGTGCTTGTTCACAGAATAGGTGGCAGGATACAGGCGGGTTCCCCTCCCCC
The DNA here is from genome assembly GCA_015494735.1 of Caldifarciminota bacterium. Taxonomy (GTDB): domain Bacteria; phylum Hydrothermota; class Hydrothermia; order LBFQ01; family DSFT01; genus S143-66. The sequence continues at coordinate 3,509 of WGAQ01000098.1, forward strand.
CTGCCAGCACTATCCCTTTCATCGGGCAAATTTTACAGGCGACCGGACCTGCGTACGGTTTCCGGGCATTAAAATTCTTCTGCATGTTCGTGATAAAACGCAGATTTCATTTCTGCGCCTCCCACAGGTACTCCATCCCGGAATTATCCCCACAGGAGAACGAAAGATTATTTGGAAAACTCCACCACCAGCACGGCCATAATTACATCCTCTTCGTCGGCATAAGGGGGAGTCTGAAGCCCACGGGAATGGTTATGAACATCAAGGATTTGAAGGAAAGGGTGAAAGCCATAGTCGATGAGAAATACGACCACCGCAACCTGAACGTGGAGCATCCTGCATTCCGGACACTCAATCCCACAACGGAGAATATCGCCCTCGTGCTGTGGAAGGAATTGTCCGGAGTCGTAAATGGAGAAGGCATTAATCTGCATAGCATCGAATTGTGGGAGGGGAAGGAGTTGAAAGTGGAATATACAGGAGGCAGGAGCATGATTCTATCGAGGGAATACAGATTTTCGGCAGGTCATCGCCTGTATGACCCGAATCTCTCCGACGAGGAGAATCTCAGATTATACGGAAAGTGCTCCAATCCGCATGGTCATGGACACGACTACACCCTGCGGGTCCACGTGGAGGGATGGCCCGACGAAAAGACAGGATTTCTCATAGACATAAGAGAGATGGACGAAAAGGTGATGGAAGTCATCGAAGAACTGGACCATAAATTCCTGAACGAGGAGGTGGAATTCTTCAGGGAGCACCTTCCAACAACCGAGAACATCCTCCTGTATATATGCAGCAGACTCAGGGAGAAACTGCCCCTGCGGAAGATAGAGATAATGGAAACGGAAAACAACATATTCGAACTGGAGTGCACGGATTGAACTTATTGCCCCTGTGCCTGTGGATTCTCCACTATCAGACTGTGATGGGCACGGATTGAGGATGATGCAACTGAAGAAGGAGCAAAACTGTAGAGAGCCTGCTGGAAAGAGGGAACCCCTCGTCTTCACCTTCCTCCCGATTGAACGATGCTTTTCCACCCGGGTTATATTCGAACCAAAGTGCGAGGATTAAAATTAGTCCATGAAAACCGCCATCATCACCGGAGCCTCCAGCGGGATTGGCAGAGCGATAGCATGGGAACTGGCAAGAGAAGGAACTGACCTGCTCCTCCTGTCCCGCAATGAGGAAAAACTCCGCACTCTGTCCAAAGAGATTCAAACTGCCACCGGCAGGAAAGTCCTGTATATACCCTTCGACCTCTCTTCCGGAAGGAACTACGATTTGATAACGAATATTGCACTGGAAAACTTCGATTCCATCGACATACTGGTAAACAACGCCGGCATCGGATACTCCGGAAGCATAGAGGAGATAACGCGGGAGGACATAGAAAGAATCTTCTGGACCAACCTCTTTTCCCACATCCTCCTAACCAGAAGCGTGATTCCATACATGAAGCAACAGGAAAGGGGTTTTATCGTGAATATAATAAGTCTGGTGGCATTCAAGCCCATGAAGTACTGGGGGCTTTACAATGCGAGCAAGTCTGCCATGGAAGGCTACTTCAAAACCCTACGCCAGGAAGTTAAGAAGTATGGAATCCACGTTATAAACGTGTATCCAGGATGGACGGACACTTCCTTCTTCGAAAACGCCGGAATCGAGCAGAAGGTAAAGAATAGCTTCATAAAGAGGTTCATGGATTCGCCGGAATTCGTTGCACGAAAAACGGTAAAGGCTATAAAGAAGAAGAAAAAAGCAGTCTATATGCACTGGTGGGGATGGCTTCTAGCCAAATGCCACGGGCTTATGGGTGGATGAATTTAGAAACTTCACCCACAGGACTCTTTCAGTTTGGATTTTAACCACGCAAGAGATTGAAAATCAATAAATTGTATCGGGAATCCGGGAAGAATCCATCCTAAAATTCGCAAACAGCAATAAGGAGGGAAATATGAGCATACTCTGGTTAACGATGATAGCGGGCGTGCCCGCCGATGAAATTTCCCCGATGGAAGGGGTGGCGCAATCCACGGATGTGGAGGATATAAACGCCATAATGGGTTCCCCATCTGCAAATCAGAATAATGGAAGTGGATATTATACCCCCCTGTGGGGGACGGACAATCTGGTCAGGGAGGGGTATTCGTCCATTTCAGATATGGCGATGGATGTGGACGAAAATGGAAACATCTATGTGGCAGTTCTATTAGACCATCCCCAGCCGGCCGAGAATGACACTGTGGAAATATGGATGTCCAATGATGGTGGTCTTAACTGGACCTTCCTGTACTCCCTGTACGAACCGGGGAGCTATGGAGGAATATACGAACTGGATATGAAGGTGGATACAGGGGCGGATCCAGTTATATACACCTTCCTCCTGTACGACAATCAGGGACCGGATGACGATGAAGGGATATGGGTGAATATGGGTAGAGCCTCTTCCGGACCCTTCGACTGGATAAGGCTCACGACGGACAGCACACAGGAAATGCTCACGGCATCCATTAACAGTAGCGGAGAGATAATGGTGGGATACAGGCAGGAGGGGACAAGGATTTACGTCCAGTTCTCAACCGACGGAGGAACCACATGGGATACCAGTTATGTGTCCGTTGGAAACCGCTCGTGGCCGGCGGTGCATCTCACCGATGACCACATGGGACTCGTAGCATACACCGTGGACGACACCGCGGTGCGCGTGGGGATGTACGATAACTTCGGCTCTCCCCAGTTCTACACCATATATCCCGATTGCGATGGTGTCAGGCACCTGAGCATAACCGGAGGCGGTGGAAATTATATGGTCGTCTGGTCCAACTACCACGCGTCCACGGACATCTGGGATGTACACTATGCGTATTCCACCGACGGGGGCTCCACCTGGACCAACACCGTATTTCCCCCCACGAACTTCGCCTATGGAAGCAGAGATGCTGTATATCCATCCGTGAACTACTCCGGGAGTTTCAGATTCGTGACCACCCTGATAAATGCCCCATTCGATTCCATTTACTACTCGTTCTCATCCACAGTAGATGGATGGGGAGATATGGACTACACGGTGGTAAACGATTACAATGGCACCACCCTGTTCGGAGCACAGGTGGCCAGAACGTCCTACACGGCTGGCGGGATAGTGGTTTACAGAGAGTACGGCTCCGGAAACATCTGGATAGATGGGTACAATTACACCGCGAGCAACGAAGTTCTCCCCGGCGAAATACTGGATATAAGGGTCGATGGCAAAATCCTTTACATAGCAACCCGCGATGGCAAACCCGCAAATCTCAGCATATACACCATATCAGGTAAGAAGGTGAAAAGCAGTACCATAAATGGAAACGGGACTCTGGAATTGCCTTCCAGCGGAATATACATTCTGAAGGCCACCACGGACAGGGGAACCTATACGAAGAGCATCATGACCTACTGATACTGACATCTGGCGGGGGACTCCCCGCCTACTCCAGCCCCCATATAGAGGGCTCTATAATCTCCACGCTATTGCCGGCAGGGTCTCTGAAGTATATGGATTTCCCACCGTTCCACTTCACAACAGCTTCTATCTTCACGCCCATGGATTGTAGATACTCCTCCCACTCCTCTATGGTCCTGCTCCCCCTGTCGAAAGCCACATGCCCCTCTCCATCGCATCCATGCGGGGGAACGCTCTCGTTCCTTCTGGTGTAATCGGGATTGAATATCAGGAGCATCCCATCCCCCACCCTGTAGAACAGAAAACCGCCCTCCTTTTTGGAATACAGCTCCAGACCCAGAATCCTCGAGTAGAATTCCTCCATCTCATTTAGATTCTTTCCGTA
>WGAQ01000099.1 GCA_015494735.1 Caldifarciminota bacterium
AAATAAAATTCTCCTGCGTCAACCTTGCAGTAATATTCGAAATCTCAAACCTGCCCAGATTCTCGGAATCTTCGGTATTCACATTCATAAAAACTATCTTCGCATTATCATCCAAAACGATATTCGAGAAAATAAGAGTATTTACAATTGGAATATTTTTAAAATTTACCTTTCCCGAAAATTTGACTTCTTCAAAATCAACATCACTTGAAAAAATAGCTCCTTCGAAATTAACCTTGCCCAAAAATTGAACTTTCCCAAAATCAACCTTTTCTAAAAATTGGGTTTCTTTAAAGTTGGCATCACCAAAAACACGTATGTTCCAAAAATTAATATACTTTATAAACCGAGTTCCTTCAAAATCAATATCACTGAGAAATTGGGATTCCCAAAAATCGCAACTCCCTAAAAACTGTGTTCCTATAAAAATTATATTCCCTAAAGCTCGAATCTCCCAAAAATAAATATCACCTGTAAATTGAGCTCCTAAAAAATCAACTTTTCCGAAAAATCGAGCTCCTCCAAAGTTGGCTTCCGAAAATTGAATCCACCTAAAGTCTATTTTTCCAGAGAATTGGACTCCATTAAAATCTGTGACATATTGAAACCAGATTTTCTCACCTCTTTTCCAGAACGAAAAATCCTTTTTAGCAATAAAAATAACTTCGTCTCTCTTATATTCAATTTCAGGATCTTCAAATTCCGGAAAAACAAATTTTTTAAAATCATAACCTTTACCCTTCAAAATCCCCCACCTTCCCTCCATGGTCCGCCAATTATATTCCACATCCCTATACTTCCTGATTAACCTCCAGAATTCCTTTACAAATTCCTCATTCCAGTTTACTGTGAAGTTCTCTTCAGTCTCCTCTCCTTTTTGCCGCTTTTCTATCCACTGTCTGTATTCTTCGTGGTTTTCCATCCAGATTTCGTTGATTTTTTCCACATGGAATATGCATCTGTCGAAGTGGATTATGGTTTTTCCGTCCTTTTGCTCGCATTTTCGTATGGTCAGTCCCTGTTCTCGGAGACGCTCTGTTATGGTGTTGCAGTCTTCATCTCCCTCATGGACGGCGACGAATACATTTCTGCCACATACTTCACATCTTTGAGAACTGTAGAACTCAAGTTCTTCCCTATTGGAAACTTCCTGCGTCGGAAGGCGCCATTTCGACATGAAAAATCACATCAATTTTAAAGTCAAAACAGGGGGAGCGTTCCCCCCACTCCCTATTTCTCAACGAAATCTATACCCAGCAGTTTTATGAACTCCCTCATCCACCTGGGATGAGCAGGCCATGCCGGTGCAGTCACAAGATTACCATCCACAACAGCATCATCTATGGCCACTTCCACATATTCGGCACCTGCATTCTTTATATCAGGGGATACAGCAGGATAACATGTGGCCCTCTTGCCTTTCAGTGCCCCGGGAATGGCAGCCAGGACCAGAGGACCATGACATATCGCCGCTATGGGCTTGCCCGCATCCACAAAATGCCTGACTATTTCCAGAACCCTGGGATTGAGGCGTATGTATTCGGGAGCCCTTCCACCCGGAAGGACCAGACCATCGTATTCCTCAGGATTCACATCGTCGAAATTCTTATTGAGGGTAAAGTAGTGGCCGGGCTTTTCGCTGTATGTCTGCTCTCCCGTGAAGTCGTGAACAGCCGTTATGACACGCTCTCCAGCCTTCTTATCAGGACAAACCGCGTCCACCTGGACGCCCACCGTCTGTAGAATCTGGAAGGGGACCATCGTCTCATAATCCTCTGCATAGTCCCCTGCTATCAACAGAACCTTCTTTGCCATAGCAACCAAATTATACTCCCACTCAATTTATCACTATACGTAGATGCCTCGAACGATTCCCGATGCGGAGAATCAGCATATAAACGCCGCTCCGGAGAGAAGGAATCGGAATCCGATGAATTCCAGAGGGCATAAATCCCGGACCTGCAACGTGAATCCTTCGCCCATCCACACCGTAAATCTCCACCCCAACATATCCGGCCTCCTTCAGGAGAATCTCCAGGAAATGACCCTGAACGGTTATGGACACATCCCCTCCGGAACCCTCCCCCACCATCGACACAGGATAGTCCAGTCTGCTAACGAAAACATCCAGAGCACCCCCTGCTCCCATACGCACCGCCCCCTCCACGAATCCCGAGGTACCGCGAGTATTTCCGGCCACGTATATTCCCCCTCCCGATGCTCCGATAGAGCGGGCCACATCATCCGAATCGGAGGCCAGAATGACGACTGAAGACACATGCAACAGTGCCGTGTCTATCAGAGCAACGAATGCGTCGCTGCCCCCCGTGGTTCCAATTACCACCCCTCCGGAAGCAAACCCACTTCCATCCTCCGTATATCCAGAGAGGGCCAGGAGAGAATCGTACATAACCACATCCTCCACCCCATCATCTGCTGCAGATGCCAGGACAATACTCCCCAGGTGCTCATTCATGTCAGAGGACAGAGCGCTCACGAATCCATCCAGCCCTCCGGTATTCCCCACCACCGTCCTCCATGGAGCGAATTCCTCGGCAGAATCCGTCCATCCTCCCACGTAAACCCTTCCGGAACCGGAGATATACAGAGCATTTCCGCTATCCAGTCCGGGGGATGAGAGGATAGCACTCGAGAAATGGACATTCAAATCGGACGAGAGTTTGCTCACGAAGGCATCCATGGAACCGGGATTCCCGAAGAAGACCCTGTTGGGGGCAAACGTTTCCGGGGACCAGGTATATCCGGAGAGGAATACATTCCCCGAATCGTCCACTTCCACATTTAGGGCCCCATCCATACCACCGGAGCCCAATATGGCAGTGTTGAAGTGAAGGGAAAGGTCTGCAGAGAGATTGCTGACGAAAGCATCGTAGGAGCCCGTCTCCCCGAATACCACCCTGACCGGAGCGAATGTGCTGTAATCGTCCGTATATCCTGCCACATAAATACCACCATCCGGTCCCACGGAGAGCCCGTAGGCATAATCGGAACCACCAGAAGAAACAATTGCAGTGGCGAGGTGCTCGTCGAGGGAAGGCGAGAGTCGGCTCACGAATACATCCACCCCTCCGGTGTCCCCGAAGAAGACCCTGTCGGGAGCGAAACTGGAGGAGCACGATGTCCATCCGGCCACGTAAATGCTTCCATCTGCTCCCACCTTCACATCCCGGGCGTAGTCCCATCCACACGAGCCGATTATGGCCGTGGCTATGTGGGTGGAAAGGTCGGGGGAGAGTTTCGTCACGAATACATCGGGGGCATCACGCCCGTTCACCGAACCGAAGTAGAACCTGTCAGGGGCGAACATATAGGAATAGAGGGTGGCCCCCGCGACGAGAACACTTCCATCCCCACCCACCGCCATGGAAAACCCATAATCGTTCTGCGGAGAGGCAATCACCGCTGTGAAAACGGGGTCTATCACCAGGGGCCATCTGCCATCGTATCCCTCAACGGAGAAGGAGATGGTATCTCCCCGGATGGAAACCTCTACGGGAAATTCCCGAACTCCCTGATAGGCCTTTATATCTCCGATTCTGACCATACCCCCGCTGCTCCGCAGAGAGATTTTCCCATTCTCCTCCACGATGCTGGCCCCGGAGACGCTCAGGACGATATCCCGGGGGTCACCGCCGGGGTGAATCAGGAATTGAAGTTCCACATCTCCATCGACGAAGAGCAATTCAGCATCTATGAAGGGATATATCCCCTCCAGGAGCAATCCACGGTATGCGGGAAGTCGGGCAAGGGCAGAACCCCCTCCGAAGAATGAAACCGTCTCGACGGTCGGGTATCTACCCAGTATGCTGGAAGGGACAGAGTTGAAGTCAATCACAGCATCCCCGATACGTATTATTCCATCCTTCTCCACCAGAATGCCCTCCGGATGCAGGGAGTGAAAGGCCACCCGATTGCCCATCTGCCCGCGGTTCTCCACGAATACCCCTGCATGCAGGAGAAACCAGACCGGAATTCCCGCCATAGCACAAATTCTAAACCGGTTCAGCGGAACTGTAAAATTTGCACAGATGATTGCGATTCTGACAGGTGCCATCCTCCAGGCCAACATAGAGGGTCCCATTACTCCGGTGACGGCTGACTACGTCGAGAGGGTCTTCCGCAGAGCGAAGGAAGGGGATTATTCGCACATCCTCATAATAATCAACACGCCGGGCGGTCTGGAAAGCGCCATGCGCAGAATCGTAAGGGAAATCCTGAACTCCCCTATTCCCGTCATCACATACGTGTACCCACAGGGCTCGAGGGCGGCATCCGCCGGAGTCTTCATAACCCTCGCCGGCGATGTGGTGGCCATGGCGGAGGGGACCAACATGGGCTCTGCCAGTCCGGTTTCCCTCATGGGGCCCATGGACTCCGTCATGCAGAAGAAGGTGATGAACGACCTGAAGGCCTTCCTCATAAGCATTCTGGAGAAGAAGAACAGACCCACATTCTGGGCGGACAGCTTCGTGGTGCACGCCCGCTCCTACTCCGCCCGCGAGTTGAAGGAGTACGGCCTCATCGACTACATTGCCAACTCCGTGGAAGAACTGCTGGACTCCGTGGGAATTCAGGACAGGGCGATAGAGAAGATGGACAAGAGCACGAGGGAAAAGGTCCTGGAGAAGATAGCAGACCCCAATATAGCCTACTTCCTGCTCCTCATCGGACTCTATGGAATCATATTCGAACTGGCCAATCCCGGTTTCGGGGTCTCGGGGACCATAGGGGCCATATCCCTCATCCTGGCCCTGTTCGCCCTGCAGGTCCTGAGCGCCAGCATGGCCGGGGTACTGCTCATAATACTGGGATTCGTTTTCTTCTTCGTGGAGATAAAGCTCCAGTCCCATGGCCTATTTGGACTGGCGGGCGTTGTATCCTTCCTCATTGGCTCCTTCATGCTTTACAGTTCATCCCCCCAGGGCATAGGACTCTCGCCCGTCAGTATATGGGTGGCAACGGGATTGACCCTCTTTTTCTTCTTCGTCGTCGTGGCGCTGGCCATAAAGGCCCTAAGGCTCAGACCCAGCACCGGAAAGGAGGGCATGATAGGGGAAGAGGGGGAGGTGATAGAGGACTTCGACGAGAAGGGAGAAGGAAGGGTGATGGTGCACGGGGAAATATGGTGGGCAAAATCCGACAGGCCCCTGAAGAAGGGGGAGAAGGTGGTGGTGGTGGACGTCAGGGGTCTGAAGTTGAAGGTGGAGAAATTGAACGAAAACACGGAGGTGTAATATGGTGGTGGGACTGTCAACACTCGTTTTTCTCATCTTTCTGGGCATCATACTCCTCTCGTCCATGATTCGAATCCTGAACGAGTACGAGAGGGGTGTGGTCTTTCGTCTGGGAAGATTCATAGGGGTCAAGGGCCCCGGACTGGTCATCCTGATTCCGATAATCGACCGTCTGGTGAAGGTGGACACCAGGGTCATAACGCTGGATGTCCCCCCGCAGGATGTGATAACCCGGGATAACGTTTCCATAAAAGTTAACGCGGTGGTGTACTTCAGGGTAATAGAACCCGCAAAAGCCGTCCTGGAGGTCGAAGACTACCTGTATGCCACGAGTCAGCTATCACAGACCACTTTGAGAAGCGTTCTCGGTGAAGTGGAACTGGATGAGATTCTGGCGGAGAGGGAAAAACTCAACATGAAGTTGCAGGAAATCATAGACAGGCAGACGGACCCCTGGGGGATAAAAGTAATGGCAGTAGAGATAAAACATGTGGACCTCCCGGACGAGATGCGCAGGGCCATGGCCAAGCAGGCAGAGGCGGAGAGGGAAAGGAGGGCCAAAGTCATATCCGCAGAAGGAGAATATCAGGCGGCAATGAAGTTGAAGGAAGCAGCGGAAATACTGGCACAGAATCCCATAACGATACAGCTGAGATACCTGCAAACACTTTCGGAAATTGCTTCAGAAAAGATGACCACGGTTGCATTCCCGCTACCGCTGGACCTCATCGAGGGGCTCCTTTACAGGAAGAAGAGCGACTGATATTCCGGTATAGGGGGAAAACTTCCCCCTAAGGAATCATGGATTCCCATGCATAGACCCTGAATCCCTTTCCTTTGAGTTTCTCCCGCCACTTATTGAAGAGCCCTCCCAGTTCCACCTCCGTGCGGAAGAGGATGGCCACCATGTGGCCGGGCCACACCACCGTATCCAGCATGGGATTGAAGAACTGGCTCCATGCGAGCACTCTGGGAACTATGAAGTACTCCTCCACGTACTGCTCCAGGTCCCTGCGGAACTCCTCCTCGAAGCCCGCATCGATGAAAACGATATAGCTCCTCAGCATCCTGCACCCCCTTTACCACTGCTCGAACCTTATGTCTTCCTTCGGCATATTGTGCTCCTCCAGGAATTCCCTGACGGCCTTCACCATGGGCGGAGGACCGCATATATACGCCACCTTTCCGGACAGGTCCTTACCGAAGCGCTTTTCGATGGCAGGCATGACGAAACCCGTGTCCCCCTTCCAGTCGGCGGGAGGCTCCAGAACGACGGGGACGAAGTGGAAGTTCTCCACCTCCCTGTCCATGGTGGTAAATTCGTCGAAGAAGGCGAAGTCCCCGGGCACGTTCACCCCGTAGAAGAGCCAGTAATCGCTGTTCCTGAATATGCCCTCCTGATGGGCATAACGGACCATGCTCCTCATGGGAGAAATCCCGGCCCCTCCGGCAATGAATAGGGTTTCCCTGTCCTCCTTCTGAAATACGAAATGCCCGTACGGGCCCGCCACCTCCAGTTCATCGCCCGCCTTCAGATTCCTCAGGCCCGGGGTGAATCTTCCCCCCTCGTTTATGCGTATAATGAATTCCCAGTGCTCATCCAGAGGGGACGAGGCAATGGAAAAAGCCCTCTTCACATTCCCATCCGGATGCTTCAGCATGGCAAACTGCCCCGCCTCGAAATCCTTCTTATAATCCAGAATCAGGTGGACCAGGCGGGGGTTTATGAATTCCAGCGAGAGAATCTTAACCCTTTCCATTTCCCTCCTCCTTGTGCTGCTTCGAATTGAAAACTTTAATGCTCCTCCCCCTCCATGGGGTCCATAAAGGAGCCCACCCTTTCGAATATTCCATCAGCCGCTTCCCCGTGATAAGCGTAATTCATCCTGCTCCTGCCATGCAGCATCGGGCCCTTCTCAAATCCATAAGGTTGCTCTGTCCGCAATGTCCTCCAGCCATATCCACACACAGGTGAATCGTTTCAAATCACCGGGCGCCACCATGCGGGCTCTACCCCACATTTTACGGAACAATTTTACAGGGGAGGCACAGGGACCTCCCATCACGCCGCCTTCCTGCGCTTTGCTCTCCAGGACTCATAGACGGAATAGACGGTGGGAATGAAGAACAGGGTTATGATGGTGGAGAAGGTGAGACCACCGATGACCGCCACGGCCAGTCCCCTGTAAGTCTCTGCTCCGATGGACCTGTCCAGAGCCATGGGCAGGAGTCCCAGTATAACCGTGATGGTGGTTATGAGGATGGGCCTCAGTCTTCTCGATGCCCCCTGAACCACCGCCTCTATCAGGTCGTATCCCCTTCCCTTCAGGATGTTCATGTAGTCGGTCATAAGTATGGCATTGGAGAGGGCAATTCCCATCACCATTATCATCCCCACGAAGGCATTGGAGGAAAGGGGCTCGTTCCACAGGATGAGGAAGAGGGCCACACCCACGAATGCAAAGGGAACAGATAGCATAATTATCGCCGGGTACACGAAGGACTCCAGCTGTCCGGCCATTATGAGGAAGAGCAGGACCAGCCCCATAATCAGGGCAATCATCAGCTGCCCGAATGCCTCCCTCTGCCTCTTCACGGAGCCCGCCAGTTCGATGTCCACCCCCTGGGGCAATGTGATTTCCGAGAGGGCAGATTCGATGTCCTTTACCACATCTCCAAGAGCCCTTCCGTAGTAATCGGCCTCCACCCGAACCACCCTGCGCTTGTTAATCCTCTCTATGGAGAGGGGTCCGTATCCGAATCTGATTTCCTTTATGACATCGCCCGCATAGACCATCTTTCCGGTGGGGGTGGGAATCATGAGGGTTTTGATTATGTTTATATCCTTCCTGTACCTGTCATCCAGACGGACGTTTATGGGGACATCCTGCCCCTCCACCGTGATATTACCGGCATCCTGACCGAATATGGCTCCCCTTATGAGCATCCCCGCCACTGCAGGGGTCAGACCGTAGGAGGCCAGTTTTTCCCTGTCGAACACAATCTGGAGTTCAGGCCGGGAGGTGGAGCGGGATATGCTGATGGCGGTGAGTCCCTCGATTTTCTCCAGTTTTTCCCTGATGAGACGGGCTATGGAATCCGTCGTGGGTATGTCGTATCCGTAGATTTCGATGGATATGTCCTTTCCGCCTCCGAATATGATTCTGTTGGCGCTGTTGCCGGCAGTAACTTCCAGTTTCTCGGGGCCGGGTATATCCTTCAGCTTCTCGTTGAGGATGGCCGCCACCTCTTTATCCTTAAGGGGAATGTCCTCCTTTATCTTGATGAAGCACGTGGCGAAGTTGCTGGACTCCACATTGCCGAAGGTGGATGCAAATCCCTTGGAGGATGGCCCAACGCGGCAGGAGGTGTACTCCACATAGGGGGAAGACTCGATTATCTTCAACGCCTCATCGAAGACCTTCCTGGTGACCTCCAGACGGGTTCCCGGGGGCATGAGCATCTCCATGGTGACGCTGCGGGACTCGGGAGCCAGGAGGAATTCCACCTTCACGAATCTGAACAGACCCATGCCGAGGATGAATATGACCACGGATATGGTTATGGCCAGGAATCTGTGCTTCGTGCTCCAGCGCAGGAGTTTCCTGTGCCCCTCTTCCAGAGACAACAGAAATCTCTCTATCGCCCTTCCCACCACCGTCTTCGGAGGAGTGAGGGGACTCATGAAGCGGGCCGCCAGCATGGGGGTCAGGGTGAAGGCTATGAGGAGGGAGGTCAGGAGGGTCACTGCTATGGAATAGACCAGCTGACTGAAGAAGAGGCCTATGAATCCGGATGCGAGGAGCAGGGGCAGTACGACCGATATCCTGGTGAGGGTGGAGGCTATGATGGCCTGCGAGACCTCCTGAGTTCCGAATATGGCAGCAGCATCCGGCTTTTCCCCCTTTTCCCTGTGGTAGAATATGTTTTCGATGACCACGACGGCATCATCCACCACCATCCCCACCGCAAGAGCAAGGGCGGAGAGGGATATGAGGTTTATGGTGCTCCCCGTCACGTACAGGTATATGAACGCCGCTATCAGGGATATGGGTATGGCGAGGGAGATGATGAGGGATGCCCCCAGATTCCTGAGTATCAGAAAGGTGGCGAGGACCACGATTACTATGGCCAGAAGCAGGTCCCTGGAAAGGTGATTGATGGAGAGCTTGACCTGACGGGAGAAGTCTATGGGATAGTACACCTCGACGTTGTAGCGTTTCGACAGCTCCTCCAGTTTCTTCTTCACGCCATCGGCCACGGAGACTATGTTGGAGCCGGACTTCTTGAAGACCCCTATGACGACCCCTTCCTTTCCATTGACCACTCCGTAATTCTTCCTGTCCTCGTATCCGAAACGGACATCCGCGATATCCCCCAGTCGAAGAACCACCCCCCTGCGGGTGGGTATGGGTATATCGGCCACCTGCTCCGGATTCCTGAGTTTCCCCTTGATTCGAATGACGTAATCGATGTCCCCGAATTCGATATTGCCCGAAGGGATGTCCATGTTGGAGGCCTCTATAGCTCTGACCACATCGGAAAAGGTGAGGCCGTACTTCTCCAGAGCCTTCTTGTCCACCGACACCTTTATCTGTCTGGGGCGGCCCCCTCCGAACAGTTCCACTCCACCCACACCGGGAACGATTTCCAGTTCATCCAGAATCCTGCTCTCCACCAGATGCCTTATATCCACCAGGGTGTCCTTCGATGCGATGGATATAATCAGGATGGGGAACTGGGAGAGATTGAACTTCACCAGCTGGGGTCTCTGCACATCCTCCGGAAGGAAGAACATGGCGTTGTCTATCATGTCCCTGACGTCGTTGGCGGCTTCGTCCAGGTCCGTCCCCTCCTGAAACTCCAGAATGATGCTGGAAAGATTCTCCTGGGAGAAGGAGCGTATATTCTTCAGATTGGGGACCTGGGACAGCTGGTCCTCCAGCGGTTTCGTCACATTCTCCTCCACGTCGTAGCTCGAGGCACCGGGATACATGGTGATGACGGATATGGAGGGGAGGGAGACATCGGGGAACATGTCCACCTGAAGACGGCTGTATGCATACAGGCCGAAGACGATGCCCACAAGAAACACGACCGCAGTGAGAATGGGCCTCCTGACAGCAGTTCTAATCATTGGACGACCCTCACTTTCATTCCATCCACCAGATTCCTGTTGCCCAGAACCACGACAGTGTCATCCGGACTCAGTCCATCGAGAATCTCCGTCCAGTCTTCATTGGATATGCCCACCTTCACCACCCTGCGTCTGGCGATACCATCCTTAACCACGAAGACGCTCTTCGTCTCCACCCCCACCACAGCAGATGTGGGAACCAGGAGGGCGCTATCCGAGCGGCGGACCACTATTTCGGCATCCACCATCTGGCCCACGATGCCATCGATACCGGCCCTGATCTCGAAGGTGGATGTCATGGGGTCCAGAATCGAGGACCTGTAGTATATGCGACCTTCCCTGCCATCCACCCTGACTGCATCCCCGGTTCTGATGCTCCGGAAGTAGATTCCGGGAACCTTAACCTGAAGATAGGTCCTGCCGTAAATCTGGGCGATGGGGGTCTGCGGGGACACCATCTGACCGGAGGGGATATTGAGGAGGTGAATGCGTCCGGATACCGGGGCCTCGACCGGATACTCCCTGTATTCCATTCCCGGCATCTTCCTGTCCAGATATGCGACGACCTGCCCCTTCCTGACCCTCTGGCCCTCCGAAACGGTGTACCTTATGAACTTTCCGGGCACATCGGGAAGAACAGGGGTCAGGGGGTCAGCAGATATCATCCCGGAGAGGGTTATACTCTCCTCTATGGAGCCCGTCCGGGGCAATGCCACCCTCACGGGAACCACCTTCTCTTCCTGAGCCTCCACCACCCTGCCCCTCCTGCAACCCTGAGAAATCATCAGGACAACGAGCAGGGGAATCAATTTCTTAACGTCCATTGCTCTCTCCTCCTATCCTGACCACCCTCCACACTTCCAGGAGGGATTTCTTGTAATCCTTGAGGGCCATATCGTACCCTATCTGCGCTGCCACGTAGGCCCTCTGCACATCCCTGAACTTGATTAAGGGGATAAGTCCCTTATCGTACTGCTCCTTCGCAGAATCGAACATCTCCTTCGCCATCTTCAGGTTGGTTTCCATCTTGTGGAGATTCTTTCGTGCGATGTCCAGGGAGCGGAGAGCCCTGTCCAGCTCCACTCGGGCCTGATTCATGGCGAATCTGACGGATAAATCCACCTGCTCCATCTGGGCTTCTATCTTCTTCACCTCTCCCCTGTTTCTGAAACCATCGAAGACATTCCACACACCCACCAGGGAGACAGTCCAGGTGGAACCCCAGTCGCTCAGCAGGTTGGGAGCAGGTCTCGAAAACGTGTAGTTGGCCTGGGCGATTATGCTGGGCTTCGTGGCAGACTTCTGTATATCCAGAAGATAACGGAGGCTCTTCCTCTGCTCCTTCAGGAATCTGATATCGTAGCGCTCAGAAAGGAGGGAATCCGCATGCTCCACAACGGAAGAGTCTATGACCACCCCCTGAAGGCTGTCCGTGATTTCTATCTCCTCATCCGGTGGCAGGTTGAGAAGCACCTTCAGATTATCCTTCATGTCCCGGTAGAGCTTCAGGGCATTTTCGTAGTCGTATCGGGCATTCTCCAGCTCCACCTTCGCCTGAAGGTACTCGAGGCGGGAAACCAGACCCTTCTCGTACCTTTCGGATGTGGACCTGAAGACCTCCTCCATATCCTCCATCGTCTTCTTCTTCAGGGAAACCAGCTCCCTGACGCCAAGGAGCTCCAGATAGAAGGAGCGGACCTGATACTCGATGGAGAGGAGGGTCTTCTCCCTTTCCACTTCGTGAACTTCCATCTGATGGCGGGCGAGTCTGTATGCATTAATGTCCCGGAACCATGTGAATATGGGTTGCTGGAGGGTGGCCTGAAAGTTGAAGGCATGGCGGGGGCGCAGCGGGATGGTGATTAAGGATGTGGTGTCCGGAACCACTATCAAGTCGTTGGGGTCCGGCGTCTGATAGTTGGGATAACCTATGTACCGGGTGGGGAAGTTCAATTCGGCGGGGTTGGCGTTGTAAGTATATACACCCTGCAACTTGATGCTGGGCATGAATGCAGACCTGGCCTTTATGTAGTCCCCCTCTATGGACTTCCTGCGGATGTCTATGGTTTCCACCTGAATGCTGTTCTCCCGGGCTATTTTCACAGCCCGGTCCATATTCAATTCCACGAGGGATATAACCAGGAGGTCCATCATGTCCCTACCTCCCGGAGAAGCCCCTGAATATGAGGTCCTTTATGGTTTCCCTGTCCTCATACCTGACCTTTCCCTCGGAGCCATAGAATGCCCCGGGAATGCTGAAGAGCATCCATCTGACGGCGAATTCGCTATCTATTTTCCTGAAAAGTCCCTTCTCTATTCCCTCATCCACTATGGCCTTGAGGTTGACCATTATGGCCCTCCTGAGGGGCATTATGCGGGTCATGTACATATCCTTGAACCCCTCCTCGAAGATGATTCGGCGCTGTGCCAGTTCGGCCATGGCAAGCATATGGCGGGCACTATATAGGATATCCCACATTTTGTCTATGAATCGGGACAGCTTCTCTTTCGGGTCCAGTTCCTGGGTGGACAGTTCCTGAAGGAAATCCAGGAGTTTCACATGCTCCGTCTCTATTAT
>WGAQ01000100.1 GCA_015494735.1 Caldifarciminota bacterium
GGGTGGCTCTTTTCGGAAGGAGGCGTGCGAATAAGGACATGCTGGAGATGGTCAGGGATAAGGTTCTGGAGGAACTGAAGTTCGAGAAATTCGTGGAGAGGGGAGAGACCCTTTTCGATGAAAATGTCCTCATGAGCCTTATGCCCGATGCCGATGAAATTACCAGAGAGAAAGCCCGTATAGCCGGCTTGATAAACCTCAGTATTAACAGACTGGAAGAGGGAAGTGGTCCCCTTTATAGAGAACTGAGAAGGCAACTGGAAGAATTGAGAAAGAGATTGTTAACAGAGCAGAACCTGAACCTCATTACATTGATGGAAATAGCAAAGGAAGTGGAAAGTCTGGAAAAGAGACGCAGAGAATACGAATCCAGAAAGGATTTAACCATACCCCGGCAGATAGCAATATCTGCCTGTGATGTCAGATATAGTAATAACAAAAAACTGGGGGATATGATAGAAGATAATACGTCCAGGAAAGAAGTGGTGGAACAATTGGAGGATTTCATAAATCGAATCCTGAAGAGGGGGAAACTGCTGGATTCGGACAGGGGGGAACTGGAGATGATGATTATCCCTATGCTCAAAGACGAATTTCTGGATGAAATGGATGAGATAGTGGAATATATACTGGAGAATGTGAAGGAGGCTCTCTATGAGAGAAGGATTGCATCTGAGGAAGATAGCCCTTGAACTGAAGGATTCCCTTGGAATAGAGAGGAAAATCCATATACGGGTAAAGCCCATGAAGAGGGTTCTGGCAAATATCAATATCGATTCCGGAGTGATAAAACTCAACAGAAATTTCGTGAAAATGCTGAGCGAGCAGGAAATCCGATTCGTAATAGCCCACGAACTCCTTCATCTGAAGTATGGAATCGGACATCCCTTCCAGATGTCGAAGGAACTGGAGAATATGTTTTCGAGGGAAGTTTACAGGAGCGTTATGGAAAAGGCTCTGGATTATCTCAGGAATCTAAAATAGACTTTCGGAAACCGGATTTTGGAGTCGAAGATTGAACATATTCATGTGGTCCTTACATGCCTGTATCAATTTATCATCCCATGTTAAAAAACGAAAAACAGGAAGATTGAGAAGGTTCTTATAGTGCAGAGCCGTTGCTAAATGTATGGAATCCGGGGGTTTTATCTTTGCGGGGCAATCGCTCAAAATCCTAACGGATATCAGCGCAATGTCTATATTTACGTTTGCTATTTCTATGAAATCCCATTTCCAGATGTTCCAGTCGTTCATGTCGTTGCCGCCACCTGAGTTCTCGAACACTTTGTAAATCTCCACAATCACGAGAGTCGATGCAAGTATCTTGATTTTCCCCCCTGCCGCTTTTTCTAAATAATACCTGGAGTGATGAACCCTGTTTGCTCCGTTTACATTATCTTCGTTGTTGAATATGGCAAGATATACACTCGAATCGAGATACACATAATTCAATTTCCTATCCATCTTCCCATTCTCCTCTCAACTTTCTTATAGTTTCCACACTGTCTTCTTCTAATTTTATTATCCCTATAAGTTTATCGATGTTCGGTTTGATTTTCTTCACGGGTTCTATATCCATGACCCTTTCTATTCTGAATGGCTCTCCCTGTTTGTTGTAATAAATGAGTCCTGTTATCCTGACCGTCCTTTCGAAGTTCTCCAGAAGTGTGTGTTTGAATCTTTCCTCATCCACTATGATTTTGATAGACCTATCCAGATTTATAGTCCATTTTATCCCTGCTTCGATTCTGCCATGGTCCAGTTTTGTTAATCTTATGGAAGTGATAATTCCCGTTATGGTTCCGAAGGACTTTTTTAATCTTTGCTCGAATTTCCTTATTTCATCGAGGCCAAACTCGATTCGTCTTCCATTATAGTTTATCTGCACCCTTTCGATGCCATATTCGTCGTCGAAATATCGAATTAAATCCTTTGGGTCTTCTGTTTCGAATAAATCGAAGGCACTGGTAAGATGGCTTAATCCTTTGGTTATATCCACCTCTGCGTATTGTCCCTTTAATTTCTGGACGGAATTTACATTGAATACAAAACTACCCTTACTTACTTCTACTATGACAAAATGGATGCGTTTTCTCCCTTTCTTTCTGCCCCATATGATATTGGATAGGGATTTTTCGAGATATTCCAGTGTATTGTCTATAAAATCCAGCCTTACCCCTTCCTTCTTCCCTTCTATCCTGATATTCATCCTTATACAAAGTTTAATGGATTCATTGTACATTATATGGGCGTGCATCACTTTTTCTGGAACCCAAAATAGGGTGTCAGGTTTATACTTTCATCACTGCCGTCGTCAGGGAAGAGGGGTGAAATTCCCCCGCTGCCCCGGCAGCCGTGATGGGCGAAAGGGGGAGGCCACTGGAAGGGCCACTGTCCGCTTCGGTCGAGAGGCTGGGCGGATGGGAAGGCCGGTCTCCCTGCCCTGAGCCGGAAGACCTGGCGGCAGGTTTCATCCCGCCCCTACCGGGGTCTGGGGGCGGAGGGAGAGATTGTTCATGTATGCGTTTTCGCTGCTGATTGCAGGGCAGTTTATTCGTCTTTCGGAAGTCGTGGTGGTGGAGGAAAGGGATAGTATTGCTCGCATAAGGGACTCTGTCGAATCGCCGGACCTGAGGAATGTCCTTTATCTTCAGCCGTCTTCCATGTTCAGGGAACTGGGGAACAGATTCGTCTTTTCCATAAGGGGACTGGAGGATAAGCAGAACATCTTTATGCTGGAGGGGATTTCTCTCAACAATCCCGTGTGGGGCTATATTCCTTCCAGCATCCTTATTCCGGACCTGCTCTCGGATATTGCCATCTATCCCGATGATTATTCGGCAAATGTGGGGCTGTCCCGAGGGGCGGGTTTCTCCATGCAGGCGGGGATGTATGGGAGGGGTGGGTTCTCTTTTCATGGAAACAACTATGGAGTTGCCTATGTTTACGATGAGAACCGCTATCCCTACTGCGACCCCTTCGGAAGGTGCTATACGAGGGAGAACA
>WGAQ01000101.1 GCA_015494735.1 Caldifarciminota bacterium
GTCTTCCGGATAAGAGCCGATGATGGTACGCTCCTCTGGATGAAATCATACGGTGGAGATGACTACGATGTGTTCAGCAGCGTAAAGATGGACGGGAACGGTAATCTGGTGGTGGCAGGAAGGACAGCCTCCTTCTCCGCGGGGAGCAGGGACGGATGGTTGCTGCTTCTGGATCCCGAGACCGGAGACACGATAAGAACGAGCATCCTGGGAGGTGTGGACGATGACCGATTCTACGGAGTGGCAGTGGGTCCCGATGGAAACTATTACGCAACTGGATATACCTACTCCTTCGGTGAAGGAAGCATGGACCTGTGGGTGGTGAAATTCGACAGTGCCACGGGCGATACCCTGTGGACAGCGACCTTTGGAGCCGATAGTGCGGACAGGGGAGAATCCATAACTATCGATGGAAAGGGATACATAGCCATCACCGGATACACCAAATCTTACGGGAATGGAAGGAAGGATGTGTGGATACTGAGGCTCAACGGAGTGGACCTCGTACCCCCATCCATAGACAGTTTGACGGTTCTGGACAGGGATACGACGGGGGATGCCCGCGATGTGTCTGCAATCGTGATGGATGACCGAAGCGGTGTGGAATCCGCATATCTGTTTTACAGAGCGGGAGCCGGAGCCTGGAATAGCGTGCCCCTTTCGAATGCGGGAGGTGGATGGTTCTCCGGACAGATTCCACCCATGCCCCTCCCCGACGATAGCATCCAGGTTTTCTACTTCGTGCAGGCGACGGACAGCGCCGGAAATACATCCACCAGCGACACCCTGGACTACTATCTGGTGAACCCTGCCGTCTCGAGCAGGGAAACGAAAGTGCCCCCATTCTGGATAGGGAATAGCTCCATAGCCTTCACCATCTCCGAAAGGCCCATAAATGTGAAGATATTCGATGCGGGAGGAAGGTTGATTCTGAGCAGAACTTTCAATCGCAATGCGAAAGTGAGACTGAAATCGGGCATATACATCCTGATAATCGACGGGAAGAGATTCAAAGTGCCGGTGAG
The DNA here is from genome assembly GCA_015494735.1 of Caldifarciminota bacterium. GTDB lineage: Bacteria > Hydrothermota > Hydrothermia > LBFQ01 > DSFT01 > S143-66. The sequence continues at coordinate 1,026 of WGAQ01000101.1, forward strand.
ATGAGGGGATGTCCTCCCCTCCCCATATCAGAACTTAATCCTGTAACCGATTCCCACGGTGTACTTGTTGCCTTCGCTCTGTCCGAATATGGACACGTTGGGCCTTATGTAATACTGAACCCTCAGACTGGTATTGTCGGGATTCTGAAGGTCAGTCGTCACCTTCACGTATATCCTGTCGGTTATATAACTGCCCAGAGTCACCAGAGCATTGTTCCCCGTCACGGAGAATATGAGTTCATCCAGGCGGAGCATCCGTCTGACCTCTCTGGACAGGAGGGTCTGGGCGAGATTGAGACTGCGGGAGCCCAGACTTCCACCCAGAGTCAGCATGGTGAGTATCTCGTACTTGGAAAGGCCTTTCTTAGACACCAGGTCGAATCTGGGCTCCTTCAGGGTACCGGTCAGGATAGCAATTATGGTGTCCTCCACCATGTCCGCCTCTGCCCGGATGTTGAGGGTAATTTCATCGTTGACCATGTTTATGCTTCCCCCCGTAATCCTGAACTCCCTGTCCAGCAGATAGACCTTTCCCCTGAGAATCTGGAACCTCCCCTCCACGTACTGCCCTATATCCGCTGTTTTCTGCGCCTTTATTCGGGCAGAAAGTTCCGCATCCACCAGTTCGTTGGAAAAGTAGATGCGCCTGTCACCGCTGACCCTTATTAGATACCTGACCGGATTGGGTGTCTCCGGCTTCTTGGGTGGATTGTATCCAACCGGATAGGAGATGTATCCGGAATTCAATTTCACATCCCCCTCCACGAACACCGCCGGAACATCGCCCCTGACCGTCATTTCCCCGCTCATGTAGTATTCGGAGTACTCGTCGGGGGATAGGTACATGTTATAGAATCGGATGAATATATCCGTCCCGAGTTTCTGAAACCTCTCTCCCACATTCATAATGCCCCTGCCCCTCACGTATCCACCCCCTTCTCCCACGGCACGGAAGCTGTCTATCCGGATGATATTCCTGTAGAACCGAAGCCACACACCGGGGCTGTCCAGGACCAGGTCCATGGGAGCAAACGTCACGGCCTGCCCAGTAGCCACCACGCTTCCCTTCATGACGGGATTGGTCAGATTTCCCTCCACCTCCACCTTTCCCCTGGCCTTCACACCCTCGAGAAGCACATTGGGGGCCATCAGGGGCTCCACGACACCCAGGTCTATGGAATCCATCTCGAGGCGAAAGTTTATCTGCCCCTCCTCCATGCTCAGAGCCACAGGATTCAATCGAAAGGCGGAATTCACATACCCGGCCCCGTGCATCCTTCCCCCGCCGAAGAAAACCAGAAGGGATTCCACCCTCAGGGTATCGAAACCATAACCGCCCGAAAGGTATATGTAATCGGCACTGTAGTCCTGATACCGGAGGTTGTCTATATCCAGGAGGAAGCTCACCTCCGGCTCCTGGAATGTACCGGAGACCACCATGCTGGCATTCCCCTTCCCTCCCACATCGTGGATACCGAAAGGTTCCAGAAGTTTCCTGAAGTCCACACCGCTGGCCGCAGCATAGGCACTCACGTACGGTGAATCCAGCATAACCTCCACCATTATTCCCCTGCCGCCCGCGAAGAATTCGAGGGCCTTCCCCTCCACCCTCAACGTGCCGGCCCGGATATCCAGAATGGTATCCCCGTTTATGAAGAGCAGGTCGAATGAGGTGAGAATGGTATCCGGACCCGGCAGGCTCACCTCTCCGAGAGAATAGAAGTTACCATACCGGGAGCGTCCCACGAAGCTGTACGAATAACGGCTGCCGACCCCCTTCACATCCACCGAAGCCCTGTCCATATACACGGTTCCATAGTGAATGGAATCGAATACCGCCTGGAGGTCCATGAGGGAGTCCATCATGTTTATCGTATATACCCCGTGGGGAAGATGGGCCCCCATATACATTATGTCCCCGATACTGCCCCCTCCCGCAAGTACGAAGTGCTTTCCCACGTTGACCTTGCCGACGAAATCCAGATATCCCCTCATGGATGTGTCCACGAAACCCGAAGGGTATATGGTGTCCATGTGGACCAGGAACTCCCCGCTCTGCTTCTCCATATCGTAGAAACCCTCCACCACTCCGATGGCATGGGGGTCCCGTATATAGATGGCCGGGACCGTGTAGGTCTTTCCATCTCCCGTCAGTATTCGCCCCACGATGCCGGTTATCAGGTATTTATCGTACCGAACCTTTCCATTCCTGACATCTATGTCCAGCCTCCCGCTCACGCTCCCCCTCACGAGCGCCCCCGCATATATGGTGGTGTTGCTGTCCGTTTTGAGTCCATCGAGGTACCCTTCGAAGGCATACAGGCTGTCCTTTATGAAGCCCCGCGCGTATATCCTGCCCCCCATAACTCCCAGTATGGCAGTATCGACGAATATGGTATCCCGGAATCTCAGATTAACGTAGGGCCTGTATATGGGAAAATCGGCGGAATAAAAGGAATCTGCCCTGAAATCCATCTCCATGCTGTCCAGACGCATGGATGCATCAACGCTGTAGGCCGTCAGGTTATCCCATCTGAAGGAGCGGGCCCGGTATGTGAGGTATTGTTGTGGAGGGTATATCGTCATGGACATGCTGTCCACCCCCACGGAATCGCCCCAGAGGTACATCTCCTCGAAGGTAAGGGTATCCCTTCTCACATGAAACAGAACCATGAAGCTGTCGGCCCTCTTCTTCAAACTCCTCACCTCGGAAACACCATATCCCCTGTAGAAGAACTCCATGGCCGGTTTATCGGAGGATATATGACCTCCAACGGAATCCACATAAACGTCCAGGGCAATATTCCTGTAATGGAGCCATCGGGCGGTTATGCTCTCTATTCGGAACCGGGGAAATCCCCCGAACTCCCCTCCACCCGCGGTGTCTCCCCTCTCCGAGGGGTAATAGTAAACGAAGCTGTCGGAATCGAAGAAGAGTCCAAAGAGGCGAATGTAATCCACAGTCCTGCCGGAAATCAGGCGGGGAATGCTGTAGCCGATGATTATGGAATCCACGGATGCTATATTCTCCAGTTCCAGATGCCTTATCCGGGTCTCACGAATACCGGGAGAAATTTTCCCTATCCTGAAGGGCTTGCCGAAGAGCTCCGTAACCTTCTCCTCTATGAGGGACGGAATCTTCCTGTAAGCGATGAATAAAGATAAAGACACTCCCCCCGCAACGATTATCAGGAGGATAAGGAGGGCAGTTAGAATCCCTCCTACCTTGCTTCTAACTTCATCTTTCTGAGCCACTTGGTCGCCAGTTTGACCCTTCTCTTCTTACCGTTGATGCGGACAGTAGCCTTGTGAAGATTGGGCTTGAACTTCCTGGAAGTCTTCTTGTTGGAGTGGCTCACCCTGTGGCCAAACATGACCCCCTTTCCACTAACTGCACACCTTCTTGCCATGACGACAATTTTACAGGACTGCTTTATTCCCCGCCGACAGTTTCCTTTATTTTCCTGACGATTTCGTACTCCTCCGCCGAAGCCTCCGTAAACTCGTCGCCTCCGAAGAGCCGGTCCATCACGCTCTTTATGACCTCATCCTTACGGGCTTCCCTGAAGGCATTCATGAGTTTCTTCCGGTTCTTTTCAGACATCTCCTTTATCACCGCTATCCCGTCGTTGGGAATGGAGTCGGTATAGGCCAGCACTCTGGTCCTGTCATAAACATCCGGATAGTCCTTACTGACGAGGATCCTTGCGTCATCGAATACCGTGGCCACCTGAACATTCCCCCTGAGCAGGAGTATGACGGCTGCATCGTGGGAGCCCGCTTCGTACTTATAATTGAAGAATGTATCCGGGTCTATTCCGTGCTTCCCGAAGTAGTAAACGGGCAGGAGATACCCGCTCGTGGAATTCTTATCCGGGAAAGCCCAGTTGGCCCCTTTCAACTGGGACAGGGAGTCGATGCCGGGAATGGTGAGGATTTCTCCCCTGTAAAACCCCTTTCCATGGCGGACCACCTTCATAATCATATCCATCCTGTCCATAACATCCACGTAGAGCAGCGGAGGAAGGAAGGCAATCTGGACCACTCCCTTCTCTATCTTATTCTTGAGGTCATCGTAATCCTCTGCAACGTATATCCTGAGTTCCCACCCGGTGAGTTGCTCCAGTTTCTGCTTCAGGGGAAGGAGATTCTCCATTCGGGTCATCTCTTCGTGAGATGGGACAAATCCAACGGTGTATTGCTGTTTACCACATCCATATATGATGCTCAAAATCAAAAGGAAAAGGATAGTAAGTTTGCGCATGTGGAAATTTTACACATTTGAACAGGGGACTTTAAAATTTAGCAGGTCAAAAGGAGGTTGAGAAGTATGAGGAGATTACTTACATCGGTATTTGTGGTGGGTTTCGCCGTATCCTGTGGCGTTACCTACAACGTAAGGGTAGTAGATAAGGTGAACCAGAATCCTCTGGACGCAAAGATTATAGTGAAGGAAGGGGACAAGATAGTAAAAGAGCAGGAAATCAAACAGGGCGAGGGCAAGGTAAGGCTCGGAAAGAGCGAATATACCCTGAGGGCTGAAAGCAAGGGTTATTTCCCCGAGGAAACAGTGATTACTCCTGAAAACAGGGACGTTACCCTGGCTCTGGAGCCCGTTAAGCATCTCGTTCTCAAGGCTGTGGATTCGCGCGATCCCGCCAGACTCGTCCCCTCGAGGTTCACCGTCGTTTATCCCGATAACAGCACGGTGGACACCACCACCGACGGGATGCTCACCCTGGACAATCTGAGGGAAGGGAAGTACAAGTACACCATCAAGGCAGAGGAGTTCGAAGAGGCCACCGGAGAGGTGGAACTCACCAAGTCCGAAACCGTGACGGTGGAGCTCAAGTACATCATGACCACCGCAAAGGTGAAGATTACCGACAACAAGGGCAATCCCGTTCCCAATGCCCGCATACTTGTAAAGGGTGCCAACGGAGAGACCTACGAGACCACAACGGATGAGAACGGAGAGGCTGTCCTCAAGTTCCCCTACGGCACCTACACCGTGGAGGTCTTCAAGCAGGGCTATGTTCCCAGCGCCCAGATAATGGAACTCCAGCCCGGAGACACCTCCCTGGACCTCTCCCTGGCAAGGAGTGGTCTGGCCAAGGTTTACTTCGACTTCGATATGTTCGACATAAGGCAGGATTCCAAGACCACGCTGGACATCTCCTGCGACCTGCTCAAGGAAGTGGCCAGCGAAACCAACAAGTTCGTCATAAGGGTGGAAGGTCATGCTGACCAGAGGGGCACCGATGCGTACAACTACAGGCTCTCCAAGAAGAGGGCAGATGCTGTGAAGAACTATCTGGTCGAAACCTGCGGTCTCCCCGCCAACAAGATCCAAGTCCGCGCATTCGGCGAAAGGAAGCCCGACGACAGGGATTGTAATATAAGGAACAAGGCTGTGTGGGAGAACACTCAGGACAACAGCCCCATCGTCTGGTACAGGTGGGACAGGGATGCCCAGCTGGAGAAGGCCAGCCCCTGCCAGAAGAACAGAAGGGCTGTCATAATCACCAAGAGGTGGGATAAGGTCAGGACCTCCTCCAACTTCCTGGGTGGATTCTGCTCCATCAACGGTGAAAATGCCCTCTCGCTCATAATCGAATAACAGATGGGGGCGTCAGCCCCCTCTTTCCAGGCACATTGAAATCCATAGCCCTCTTCTTCAGCGGTGGGAAGGACAGTACCCTTGCCCTCCACAGATTGAAGGGCACCCACGATGTCCGCTACCTCATATCCACCATAACCATCGACTTCGACAGGGTGAGCATCCACGGTGTGAGGAGAAGTCTTCTGGAAAGACAGGCAGAGTCCATTGGAATTCCGCTCAGGCCGGGATTCATCCCCGCCAGCGCCACCAACGAGATATACGAGAAAAGCATGGCGGAGGTGCTGACCCAGTTGAAGGAAGAGGGCATAGACACGATAGCATTCGGAGATATATTCCTGGAGGACATAAGGCAGTACAGGGAAAATATGCTTCGAAAACTGGGCATGAAGGCCATATTTCCCCTCTGGAAGGAGGACACTGAAACCCTCGCGGAGGAATTCATAGGACTCGGATTCAGGGCAGTTGTGGTCAGTTCCTTCTATCCCCGACTTCTGGGCAGGGAATTCGACAGGGAATTCCTGAAGGAGTTGAAGGAAATCGGAGAGGACATGGACCCGTGCGGCGAAAGGGGAGAATTTCACACATTCGTCTACGACGGACCCCTCTTCTCCCATCCCATAAGATTCCGGAAGGGGGAAAGGCTCATCAGGGAGGAGGGATACTCGTACATAGACCTCATTCCGGAAGATTGAAATCCCCCGACTGGCTTTAAAATTCCTTCATGAGAAGGGCCATCCTTCTCCTCATCGCATTCATCATCCTCCTCATCACCCTTAAACTCCCGGCACTGGACACCCCCATCGCAAAGGGGCTTGGCATACTCGCATTCGTGGGATTTCTCTGGATTACAGAGGCCTTCGAGATATACACCACGGCCCTGGTGGTCCCCATTCTCGCAGTGGTGCTGAACATATTCGACGTGAAGACGGCGTTTTCCTCCTTCTCCCACCCCATCATATTCCTCTTCCTGGCAGGGTTCGTATTCGCGGGGGCCATGTCCAGATACCACATAGACCGGTACATAGCCTATCGAATAGTGGCCGCATCCAGGGGCAATCTATTCCTCTCCGCCGTGTTTATAATGCTCATAACGGCCTTCCTCTCCATGTGGATGAGCAATACCTCCACCACCGCCCTCATGCTCCCCATAGTTATGGGTATAACACGCCATCTGAATCACAGGGAGAGGGTCTTCTTCCTGCTGCTCACCGCCTATTCCGCCAGTCTGGGAGGTCTCGGCACCCCCGTGGGCTCCCCTCCCAACGCTCTGGCAGCAGCCATAACCAACATCACATTCCAGCAGTGGTTCTTCAGGTCCATCCTGTTTCTCCTCATAGCTCTGGTCGTCCTCATAACCGTCCTCATGCTGGTTATAAGGCCGGACCTCTCTGCAAAGGGAATCCGCATGGATGAAGGAATTCGCTTCTCTCCGGGCAGGAAGGGAACCATCCTGATCATCCTGTTCATCATGACGGCCATCGGATGGATTTTCTCGGATTACTTCTCCAGCCTGCTGGGTATAGAGAAGGGCTTCGATACCTTCGTGGCCATATTCTTCGTCGTACTGCTGCTGGCCGGTGATATAATAAACTGGTCCGATGTGCAGAAGTACGTCAACTGGGGCATTCTCCTCCTCTTCGGGGGAGGTCTCACCCTCTCTGCAATCATGAAGGAGACCGGAACTGCCCATTTCATATCCTCCTGGCTTCTGGACGTTCTGAAGGGTTTTCCTTCCTGGACCATCCTCCTGGTCATCATACTGATGGCCATATTCCTCACGGAACTCATGAGCAACACCGCTCTGAGCGCCATTCTCATTCCCATCATGATTCCGTTGGCCGACAGTCTGGGATTTCCCCGGCAGATGGTGGCGATGGTGATAGCGTATGCGGCCTCCTGCGCGTTCATGCTTCCCGTGGCCACGCCTCCCAACGCCCTGGTGTTCGGAACGGGGGATATTCGACAGCAGGAGATGATGCGGGTGGGATTCGTCCTGAACCTCGTTTTCTCCGTTCTGATTCTCGCATATTTCCTCGTTTTCGGCCTTTAAATTTGTCCCCATGTGGCTCCTCTATTCCATTCTGACCATCGTTTTCTGGGGGCTGTGGGGATTCGCAATAAAGATTGCCTCCCGCCACATGGAGTGGTATCAACTATACGTCCTGAGCAATGCAGTTTCCTTCGTGGTGTCGGCGGGCATAGTGATGGTGGAAAGGCAATCCTTCCTGAGTCTGGGAAAGCTCTCCCTGTACGGAATTGTGGCGGGATTTCTCGGAACACTCGGATACATCTTCTTTATACTCGCCACCCGCAGCGGAAAGGTGGCCATCGTCGTTCCCCTCACGGCCACATATCCGGTTATCACTTTTATCCTCGGAGTTCTGCTTCTCAGGGAGCAGGTACACCTCCACCACATAGCGGGAATGGTTCTGGCCATAGTGGGGGCCATACTGCTGTCCATCTGAATCACCCATGAAATCCCCTGTTCCGGGAGTTCCGGCAGGGGACACCCCTTTATAATTTCCCCACTATGACGGAGAAAATTCTGGAGAAAATAGCGCCATTCACGGACGAGCCGATAAGGTTTATAGGTTCCGAAGGGGAGCCCCTCTTCGAATTTTCGTCGGAGGACCTGGGGCTCACTCAGGAGGACCTTCAGAAGCTGTACTATTACATGAAACTAACCCGTGCCTTCGACCGCAAGGGCATGATTCTCACCCGCCAGGGGAAATGCCGATTCTACGTGGAGGTGGCCGGTCAGGAAGCCGCCAACATAGGAAGTGGATATGCGGTGGGGCCCAACGACTGGGTCTATACCGCCCACAGGGAGCACGGGGTGTACATCGTGAGGGGCTACCCCCTGGTGGAGATGTTCGCCCAGCTCATGGGAAGGGTCGAGGCCAACAAGGGCAAGCAGATGCCCGTGCACTGGGGTTTGAGGAAGCTCCGGATAGTGACCATATCCAGTCCGGTGGGGACGCAACTCCCGCAGGTGACGGGTATCGGGATGGCCATCAATTACCTGAAGAAGGAAAACGAGGCCGTCATCGGATACATAGGCGATGGCGGTACGGCTGAGGGGGATTTCCACGTGGCCCTCACGATGGCAGGGGTATTCAGGACGCCCACTGTCTTCTTCGTCCAGAACAACCACTGGGCCATATCCGTGCCATCGGAAAGGCAATTCGCATCCAGGAATATAGCCATAAAGGCAATCGCTTACGGGATGGATGGATACTACGTGGATGGGAACGATGTTCTGGCAGTCTATGCCGTGACAAAGCACGCATTCGAAAAGGCTTACCGGAAAGAGCCAACCCTGATAGAGGCACTGACCTACAGATACGGGGCCCATTCCACAGCCGACGACCCGTCCAGATACCGCGACCCCAAGGAAGTGGAAGAGTGGAAGACGAAGTGGGACCCCATAAAGAGGATGAGACTATATCTGGAAAGGCTGGGTATATGGACACCCAAGTGGGAGAAGCAACTGGATGAGGAGATAGACAGTCTGCTCAACAAAGCCATCGAGGAAGCAGAAGCCAGACCCGAGCCCGACCCGGAGACCATGTTCGAGGACGTGTATGCAGAAATGCCCTGGCATCTGAAGGAGGAGTACGAGGATTTCCTTCAGGAGTTGAAGGAGAGGGGATTGAGGTAAACATAAATGAACGCCGGAAGATTTCTGATTCTATTGGTTCTGCTGGGAGTTTTCCTGGCTTTCTTTTCACCTGTCCGTATAGTGGACAACAGGAAGGTGGCATGCTACATCACCCTGGGTCAGATTTCGGACAGGGAATCCGGTCCCGGTGTCAAGATAGTGATACCCTTCGTTCAGAGCATAGAAACCATTCCCATAACCACGCAGGTGATTCACTTCAAGGAAATACCGGTCCTTTCCAACGATGGATTGCAGCTGCTGGTGGATATCAGCGTGGGATACAAGATAAAGCAGGATAAAGCCTGCGATGCATTCATCGAATACCGGGACATATTCGAAAATCTGGTAAAGCCCACCGTGAGAAGCGCCATAAGGACCCTGTTCGCCCGATTCAAGGGAACCGACTACTACGAAAAGCGTCAGGAGGTGGAGCAACAGATAGTTAAGGCCCTCGAGAGCCTGGATAATCCCTACTTCGAAATCGTTCAGGTGAACATCCGCAACATACAGCTGCCCGAAGAGGTCCTCAAAGCCATAGAGCGGAAGATAACCGCCAAGCAGGAAGCCGAGAGGATGCAGTACGTTCTGGAGAAGGAGAAACTGGAAGCGGAAAGGAAAATCGTGGAAGCCAGAGGACTGGCGGAATCCCAGCGCATCATAAACAACTCCCTCTCGGACAAGTACCTGAGGTGGTATTACATAACCACCATGAAGGAACTGGCGGACAACGACAACAGCAAAATCATCATAATGCCCTACGACCAGAAGATGCTCCCCCTTATGGTGAAGTGAACTTTTATACCGAACGGTTTTAAACCAGAAGGTATAAAATTTGGCGATGGAAAATCCCTTCAAATTCGATACCATAGTAACCGGAGAGCACTTCTGCAATCGCCAGGGTGAAATGGATTTCCTTCATGAAAGGATACGGGAAAGGGTGAAAGTTTCTATCGTATCCCCCCGCAAATTTGGAAAGACTTCACTGATTATCAACACAGTAATCCGATACGAGATACCCCACATCTACATAGACATGGCCACAATAGACGATGAGCGGTCCTTTATAGAAGCCCTGCTTCAGGAATTGAGCAGGAAGAGCCCGCTGGAGAAATTCCGAAATTTTCTTCAGAATCTGAAAATCGATATATCCCTGAATCTGCCATTCGGAACACTGGATGTGAAAAACTTCGGGGAGCAGACCGTAGAAAAAATTATCGTCGAAATCCTGAAGAACAGAACGCTGATTCTGGACGAATTTCAGGAGGTGATTGCCCTCGGGAAAACATTTACATGGAAACTGCGCTCGATATTGCAGAAGACTCCGGGTTCTGTCATTTTTTCGGGAAGCAGACGCTCCATAATGCTGAATCTCTTCAACGATCCCAAACAGCCCTTCTACAGGTTGACCGATATCTTCCACCTGAAAATCATCCCCTATGAAGAGTGGAGAGATTTCGCCCAATTCTGGTTCAATAAAACCGGAGTTCCCGTAAGCGAATCCGAAATCAGAAAGTCCTTTGAGACGGCAAAGGGAATTCCATTCTATATGCAGTACATCCTGCATTATCTGTGGGAAGGGAAAAGGCAGGGCATGAACCTGGATGAAGTGATAGAAAATCTGCTCAAAACCAACCATCACACTTATGAATACATTTTCGAATCACTCCCCCATTCCCAGCGAAAAGCGCTTATTCTTCTGGCAGTAGAAGGAAGGGAATCTTACTCAAGAGAGACTTTGGAAAAATACGACTTTCCAACTCCTCAACACCTTCAAAAGGCCCTTCGCTCCTTATGGAACAGGGAACTGATAGAAAAGAATAGCCACTGGTGGATTCTCGACCCTCTGTTCGCCCTGTGGATCAAAAAGAACTTTTATACCGAACGGTTTTAAACCAGAAGGTATAAAATCGAAATCACAGCAGTTTCCTGCTTAACCCTCCCCTCATCCACCGGATGGTCGGAGAGAGCCTTCTCCCGGAAACCTCATTCCTCAGTTGGAATAACTGAAGAACCCTATCAACTACATAAACCGCCCGCAACACCTCCTCAATGTGATTGAACCCCTCAATCATAAGAGAACTCTAAAAGTCAGATAACCCAATTCGAAGAACAACTCCCGGAAAATCATACACATCCCAACCAACTCCCATTGCGGTATTTCTCCGACTAATGGAAAGAAAAAGGAGGTAGGTCATGAAGAACCAGAAGTTTCCATTCCCATTGGGTATCTCTCCGACTTCTGGTGTGAGGTGCTGGAGTCTGCGGTGAAGCCGCCAATTCCCATTGGGTATCTCGTCGACCAGAAGGTTGTTAGTAAGGATAAGTCAGAAAGAAAGACAAGTCGCCAATTCCCATTGGGTATCTCGTCGACGTCGTCAGTGCTATATTTCTGAAAGTGGCCTGGGAGGTCGCCAATTCCCACTGGGTATCTCTCCGACCATTTTTTACGATTACGATTACGAGTTGTGGGCTGGGTCGCCAATTCCCACTGGGTATCTCTCCGACCAAGGAATACGGTGAGATTATGATTCCACCGAATATAGAAGTCGCCAATTCCCACTGGGTATCTCTCCGACCAGCTTTGCGAGAAAACTGTTCTGAGAAACAATAAAGTCGCCAATTCCCACTGGGTATCTCTCCGACGAAGAAAAGTAATTGCCGAGAACGCCGCATTCGATGAGGTCGCCAATTCCCACTGGGTATCTCTCCGACTAGTAAATAGACACAAAGACAAGCTTAAAGTATTGAAGTCGCCAATTCCCACTGGGTATCTCTCCGACGGAAGGTAGTGCGCTTCAAGGACACGGGTCGCTATGGAGTCGCCAATTCCCACTGGGTATCTCTCCGACGGCGACCGTGGGGAGGGGGCCCGCAATGGGCCCCCTCGTCGCCAATTCCCACTGGGTATCTCTCCGA
>WGAQ01000102.1 GCA_015494735.1 Caldifarciminota bacterium
AATCCGGCTGCTCCTATGTCTCTTTCGAAGGGGAATTCCATACAACCCATCCATTCCCCTGTGTCCGGATTTTTGTCCGGATCTGACTTTCGGGGGCCTGCAATCCCCACCACATCTGCTTTATAATTTTCATCCCGACTGAGCGGGAGTAGCTCAGTGGTAGAGCACCTGCTTGCCATGCAGGGGGTCGCGGGTTCGAATCCCGTCTCCCGCTCTTTTTTATTATCCAGATTCGTCCGGGAGGTGCTATTATGAACAAGATGGAACTCATAAGGGGTGTGGAATCCAGGTTCATCAAGGAAGATATCCCCGAAATCAAGCCTGGATATACCGTCAGGGTTCACGTCAGGGTGAAGGAAGCGAGGTACAACGCCAAGAAGAGGCAGTGGGAGGAGAGGGTCAGGATTCAGCCCTTCGAGGGTATCGTAATCCGCATGAAGGGGAGCGGCATAAATCGCACCATAACAGTCAGAAGGGTAAGCCACGGCATCGGTATCGAGAGAATCTTCCCCATTCACTCCCCCAACATCGAGAAGATAGAGGTGGTGAAGAAGGTGAAGCCCAAGAGGGCCGTACTCACCTTCATCAGAAACCTGAGCGAGAGGGCCCTCAGGAGGAAGCTGAAGGAGATAAGGGACTGATTGCAGGGGAAATCCCCTGTTTCTCTTTCGATGGAGTACATTTCCAGGTCCGTTGAGGATACCCACGAGATAGCATCCCGATTCGCCGATGAAGTTCTCCAGGAAGAGAAACCCGTTATCATACTCCTGAGGGGAGACATCGGTGCGGGTAAGACCACATTCGCAAGGGGATTTCTGCGCAGGTTCGGTATCCGCAGGGTCAGGAGCCCCACCTTCAACATAATCCACCATTACAGGCACGGGGACCTCAACCTCTATCACATAGACCTCTACAGGCTCACGCCGGAGGAGGTGGACAGGCTGGAAATATGGGACATAGTGGGAGAGGGGAACAACCTGGTTCTGGTGGAATGGTACGAGCATGCTCCCGAAGGGCTGTTCGACAGTTACTGGCTGGTGGATATAGAGATGATAGACGAGAATACCCGGAAGATCAGCATCTCCAGGCATCGATAAGCCACCGTATAATTTTCACCCTTCGGTTAAAAAAGAGGAGGAAAGCATGAAGTTCAAGGTGGAAAAGAAATTGATAGAGCGGAATATTACTTCCATCGGAAAACTGGTGGGCGGTGGAAAGAGCGCACTGGACATACACAACAACATTCTTCTGGAGGTGAACGGTGGTCATCTGAAGATGTACGCCACCAGCGGGGATATAGAAATGGTCATGTCCATTCCGGTCCTGGATGCAGAGCCCGGAAAGGCTCTAATCGACCGCAAGAAATTCACCTCCCTGATAAAGGTGTTCGAAAGGGATGCCATACTGGACGTGAGCACAACGGACAGCAATCTCATCATTCAGTCAGAAGGGGTCAAATACAGGGTGGTTACGCAGGACCCCGACCTCTTCCCAGAGATAAAACCAAAGGAGACCACCGGGACCTTCATGGTGGACCTGGAGGATGTGATTTCTGCCCTGGAGAGGGTGGAATTCTGCGCTGCTTCCGACGACAGCAGACTCTTCCTTACGGGAATACTGTGGGACAGCCGGGATGAGACGAGCAGATTCGTGGCAACGGACAGTTTCGTCCTGGGCCTTGCGGAGAAGGAAATCCCTACCGGAAGGGAATTCCAGGCCATACTTCCCCGGAATCTGAGGAGCGTCCTCAGGGATGTAGAGGCGGATAAGGTGGAGGTGGGCTTTACGGAGGACCAGAATTACATGACCCTGCGGTTTCCGGAGGGCTTCATGAATATCCGGTTGATACAGGGACCATATCCCAACTACGAGGGCATATTCCCGGAGGGAACCTACAGCTCCCTGCGCACCACGAGGGACGATATGGACAGGGCCCTGAAGGCCGCGACCGCCATCAATCCCGACAACCTGAAGTTCGTCCTCTCGGAGGGCAGCATGCTGATTTATGCGGCCAATACGGACGGAGACGAACTGGAGATTCAGCTGGAGGGCAATTACGAGGGCTCTTCCTACGAGATAGTGCTTGACACGAAGAGGTTTTCGGATATAATAAGGCACCTCCCCAGGGGGGATATGGAGATGCGCATATACGGCGACACTTCACCAATCCTCATAGGGAGCGGGGAGGAGAACCTGAAGTACCTTATAATGCCGGTAAAACTTTAGCCATGAAAGACTTTAACATAAACAGAATGCCCCGCAGGGGGCCGGACATGAAGAAAGAGGATGTGGAAAAGAACAAGAGAATTTACGACCAGTACTACGTTCCGTACGTTATCGAGAAAGTGGGAATGGGGGAAAGGGCATACGACATATACTCTCGACTGCTCAAGGACCGCATAGTGTTCCTGGGGACAGCGGTGGATGACCACGTGGGCAATCTGGTCGTGGCCCAGCTCCTCTTCCTGGAGGCCGACAATCCCGAAAAGGACATCTTCCTGTACATCCACTCTCCCGGGGGATACGTGACAGCCGGGCTGGCGATATACGACACCATGCAGTATATAAAACCCGATGTCTCCACCATCGCCATGGGTATGGCTGCTTCCATGGCGGCGGTACTGCTGGCAGCAGGAGCAAAGGGAAAGAGGTTCGCCCTGCCCCACACCAGAATCATGATTCACCAGCCCCTGGGAGGTGTGAAGGGACAGGCGGCCGATATAGAGATAGAGGCAAAGGAAATACTGACCCTGAAGCGCATGCTCAACGAGATACTGGCCAGGCACACGGGCCAGCCCATAGAGAAAATCGAAAAGGATACGGACAGGAACTTCTACATGTCCTCTTACGAGGCGAAGGAATACGGCATAGTGGACGATGTTCTGGAAAAGAGGCCTTAAACCATGGGGAAGAAGAAAGAGAGGCGCTGCTCATTCTGTGGAAGGCCGGAGAGCGAGGTGAATAACCTCATCGGCGGCTTCGCCGCCTATATCTGCGACGAGTGCGTCCAGATAGCATACGAGGTCCTCAAGGAGGCCAGGCTCAACTACGAGCCCCAGGAAGCCGCAATAGAGGAGATACCCAAGCCCTCACAGATAAAGGCCTTTCTGGACAAGTACATCGTGGGACAGGAGAGGGCCAAGAAGGTTATATCGGTTGCCATATACAATCACCTCAAGCGTATAAAGCACAAGAACAGGTTCGACGATGTGGAACTGGAGAAGTCCAACATCCTCATGATAGGACCCACCGGAGTGGGTAAGACCCTCATGGCGAAAACCCTGGCCAAATTCCTCAACATCCCCTATGCCATATACGATGCCACCCCCCTCACGGAAGCGGGATATGTGGGAGAGGACGTGGAGAACATACTCCTGAGGCTGGTGCAGAATGCGGACTACAACCTGGAGAAGGCCAGGTACGGCATCATCTACCTGGACGAATTCGATAAACTGTCCAGAAGGCAGGACTCCCCATCCCTGACGAAGGATGTGGGAGGGGAAGGGGTGCAGCAGGCCCTCCTGAAGATAGTGGAGGGGACGGTGGCCAACATTCCACCGCAGGGGGGAAGGAAGCATCCTGAGCAGAGTTATATACAGCTGGACACTTCCGACATTCTCTTCATCATGGGGGGAGCCTTCGATGGCCTTGCGGACATCATCCGGGAAAGACTGGGACGCAGGGAAATAGGCTTCAGAGGAGAGCATAAGAAGGTGGACGACAGGGAGATTCTGCGTCTGGTGCAGCCGGAAGACCTCATAAAGTACGGCATAATCCCGGAGATGGTAGGAAGGCTCCACGTGATAGCCGTATTCGACCCCCTCGATGTGGACGACCTGGTGAAGATTCTGACAGAGCCGAGGAATGCGCTGGTGAAGCAGTATCAGAAGTTGTTCGAACTGGAAGGGGTCAGTCTCCAGTTCACCCAGAAGGCCCTGGAAACCATCGCGGAGATAGCGATGAAGAGAGGTACGGGAGCCAGAGGTCTGAGGGCCATTATGGAAGAAGTGCTGAACGATATCATGTTCCAGCTTCCGGAGCTGAAGGAAAGGGGCGTTGCGAGGATAATAATCACGGATGAGACCATACTGAAGCACAAAGAGCCCATATTTGAAGTGAGAGAAGAAAGGAAAGCGGGGGGTTAAGCCCGCAGAGAGCATGGAGAACAACAGGGCAGAGAGGAAGGAGAGAGCCCTTCTGGTGGGTTTCGCCACCTCCAGCAGGGGCAGGTGGGAGGCGCTGGACAGTCTGGAGGAATTGCACCAGCTGGCCGAGACCGCCGGATACGAGGTCTTCGAGAAATTCCTTCAGATAAGGCCCCAGATAGACCCCGCCTACTACATAGGCGTCGGAAAGGCGAAGGAACTGGGGGAAATAGCCCGCCAGTACGGGATTGACATCATCATATTCGATTTCGAACTGACCCACGCACAGGCGAGGAATCTGGAAAAGGTGATGGGTATCAGGGTGATGGACAGGACCCAGCTCATAATGAAGATATTCGAAAGCAGGGCCAGGACATCGGAGGCGAAGATTCAGGTGGAACTGGCTCAACTGGAATATGCCCTCACCCATCTGGTGGGAAGGGGTAAGGAGTTGTCCCGTCTCGGAGGAGGAATCGGAACCAGGGGACCGGGGGAGAAGGAGCTGGAAGTCGAAAAGAGGCGCATAAAGGACAGGATTACAGCCCTCCGGAAGAAGCTCCAGACCATAGAGAGGACGAAGAGGATTCACAGGAAAGCCCGAAGGGATTTCATAAAAATCGCCCTCGTGGGATACACCAACGTGGGGAAATCCACCATAATGAACCTCCTCACAGACGCCAGCGTTTACGTGGATGATAAACTATTCGCCACTCTGGACGCCACCACCCGCCTCCTGAAACTGCCCGGAGTCCCCTACAGGGTGCTCCTGTCGGACACGGTTGGATTCATAAAGGATATCCCTCCCGGTCTTATTGCCTCCTTCAAAGCCACACTTGGGGTCATAGAGGATGCGGATCTCATTCTCCACGTGGTGGACATATCGCATCCGAATATGGAGGAGCACATAAAGACGGTGGAGAGGACTCTGGAGGACATGAACCTGAAGGAAAAGCCCGTTCTCCTGGTCTTCAACAAGATAGATATGCTCCTGGACAGGAATGCCATTCACCGATTGCGCCAGAAGTATCCTGACAGCGTATTCATCTCCGCCCGCCTGAAGGAGAATGTGGATGAACTGGTGGAGAAGATAAAGGAGTTCCTGGAGGAGAACTTCAGGACCTTCGAAATCGAGATTCCCCTCGAGGAATTCGAGAAGTACTCCGCCCTCAAGAAGTACGCCTACATCGAGGAAGAGGACTTCACAGACAGCGCCGTCAGGGTGAAGGGAATCATACACAGGAAGTTTCAGAAAATTCTGGAAGAATAATCCGGCGAGGAGGACATCCGCCCCCCGATGCTCAACCGATGGGGACCGGTCCGGGTTAAAATTGATTCATGTTCGGCAAATTGAAGGAACTTCTCAAGAAGGGCGCAAAAGTGGCCGGAGGCATAATCCTTCAGAGGCTCATAAGCAGAAGTTCCTCATCGACTCCCGCAGAGAGTTATTACGAAAGAATCAGGGAGCTGGAGAGGCAGCTCGAGAGTTGCCGGGCGAACAATCGATATCTCAATGCCCGTCTGGAGGAGATGGACAGGCAACTCTGGATGTTGCGGATATGGTCCATCGTCGCCACGGCCATCGCCGTGATACTCGGGGTGATTCTGATAATGCGATGATGACACACCGGGGGCAGGGGGGATTCCCCGCTTCCGGGAGAAAAACAGCGGCTCTGCCAGTCGTGCTCCGGGGAAACCCTCATGGAATCGCCTCCACATGAGATGGCAACCCCTTCCCGCAATCTCCCCGCCTTTAAGATTTTAAAGCCATGTATGCAAAACACTATTTCGGCTCGGGAGATGAAGACATTAAAAAGATGCTGGAAAGAATCGGTTTCTCCGATTTAATGGAACTCTACAGGCACGCGGTAGGCACAGACAGAGTGAAGATTCATGAGGAACCCCTCAACCTCCCCCCCGCCATGTCCGAAGAGGAAGCCCGGGAGTATATGGAGAAGGTGGCCAGTCTCAACAAAATGCTCACCATATTCGCAGGGGGAGGAGCCTACGATGTATTCGTTCCCTCGGCCATAAATCATCTGATTCTACGCAGCGAATTCTACACCGCCTACACCCCCTATCAGCCGGAGGTCTCTCAGGGGACCCTGCAGACCATGTTCGAGTTCCAGTCCCTCATAACCGAGCTCACAGATATGGAGGTGGCCAATGCTTCTGTTTACGATGGAGCCACGGCACTGGCAGAAGCGGTCCTTATGAGTTTCCGAATCGCCAGAAAATACAAAGTAATCGTCCCCGCCAACCTCAACCCCGCTTACAGGAGGGTCCTCGAAACCTATCTGCACGGTATAGAGGCCACCATCCTGGAAGTCCCCTTCGATAGCAGCGGAAGGATAGATGAAGAGGTCCTTTCGAAAGCCATAGATGATGAAACGGCATCCGTCGTGATACAGCATCCCAACTTCTTCGGAGTACTGGAGGACCCATTCAGAATATCTGCACTGGTAAAGGAGAAGGGGAAACTCCTCATATCCGTATTCGAGCCCACCAGTCTGGCCATACTGGAGCCTCCGGGCAGGTACGATGCGGATATCGCGGTAGGTGAAGGCCAGCCCCTCGGCGTGCCCCTGTCCTTCGGAGGCCCCTACGTGGGACTCTTCACATCCAGAAAGAAGTACATCCGTCAGATGCCCGGCCGCATAGTGGCCGTCACGTACGACCAGCAGGGAAGGAGGGGATACGTGACCACCCTCCAGACGAGGGAGCAGCACATAAGGAGGGCAAAGGCCACTTCCAACATCTGCACCAATCAGCAGTTGATAGCCACCATAGTCACCATCTACCTGACCCTGATGGGGAAGGAGGGTCTGAAGGAAGCATCCCTGCAGAGTTTCTACAAGGCCGAATATCTGAAGGAGAAACTGTCCGAAGCCGGACTCGAACCCGCCTTCAGGAGCCCAACCTTCAGGGAATTCGTGGTGAAAACCCCCATGAAAGCGGAAGAATTCATTCACGAACTGGCCCACAGGGGATTCCTGGTGGGTCCGAAGGTGGAAGTCCTGGGAGACAATTACGTTCTGATGGCCACGACGGAAAAGCGCCGCAGGGAGGAAATAGATGCACTGGTGGAAGCCATAAAGGAAGTGGTGTGATATGGTGGGCGTGGTGGTATCCAGATTCAACGACCTCATAACCGAAAGACTGCTGGATGGAGCCGCGAAGATTCTGGAGGAGAACGGCATAGAATTCGATGTCCACTGGGTGGAAGGCTCCTTCGAAATCCCCCAGATGATAGCAAAGCTCCTGAGGGAGTCGGACAAAGATTACGAGGGGTTCATCGCCCTCGGATGCATCATAAAGGGGGAAACCGACCACAACGAGCACATCGCCAGAGCGGTGTCCTATGGACTCATGAAGCTGGCCATAGAAAAGGACATACCCATCACATTCGGGATTCTGACGGTGGACTCCATAGAGCAGGCCCTCAACAGGGCGGGAGGGAAATTCGGAAACAAGGGGGAGGAAGCGGCAAGGGCTCTACTGCCCCTCATCCGGTGAGTCTTCCCTTCGCAGGCGGAGCTCCCTGAGAAACGCGTACTTCTGAAACACGTACCACGACTGTGATATGGAATAGACCAGTCCCCTCCAGCCGTCCAGGAAGTTCAACTGCAGGAAGTAATGCTTGAGGAATGTGGCCATGGGCCTCAGGGTCAAATCCAGTATTCCCGCTTCCCTGCCCCTCTCGTACTTCTCCAGAGCGGACAGGTACGCATAGCGCGTATTCTTCTCCCAGTGGTGTCTCAAATCCCTGTAGGGAAGGTGCATTATATAATTCCTCGTGGTGCATATCCGCCCCTCTATGAAGGGCCTCTCATGGACGTATTGCCCCGATATGCTCATCTTATCTCTCCTTCCCAGACGCTCTATCTTCTCCGGCAGCTTCCTCTGGAGCTTCCCCAGATAAACATTCCTGCGCCTGAGTCTGTAGCCATCGCAGGGCCCATCCCTCCTCACTATATCGCTTATCTCCCTCGCAACTTCCGGTGTCAGCCACTCGTCCGCATCCAGAAACAGGACCCACCTGCCCCGGGCGAGGGACAGGGCGTATTCCCTCTGCTCCCTGTATCCCTTCCACTCCCTCTGATAAACGCGTGCCCCATGGGAGCGGGCGATCTCCGGAGTCCTGTCCTGCGAAAATGCGTCCACCACCACCACCTCGTGGGGAACCTGGAGAAGATTCAGACTCTCCAGGAGGCGGGGCAGGTTATCCTCCTCGTTGCGCGCAATAATCAGAACGGAAAGGTCAACCATCTCCATGGCCCACCACCAGAATCAGACCATCCCGCAATTTTACAACATCCTTCACCGGAACCTCCCTCATTATATCCTTCACCTGCGGGAGATATCCCCTGCGAACGGGAGCCAGAATGACTATGTAGCCCTTTCCAGAGGTCAGATGCTTCACCATATCCTGCATCTCCTCCCTGAAATGGGGATTGAGCCTCCTCTCAACCGGCAGAATCACCCTTGGAAGCATGGATGCGGGCCGGCGGGTGTAGTACCACAGGAGGTCCGGACCGTTGCTGTATATGATGGCATCGGGAGGGAGATACCTCCTGACATAGTCTATCACCTGAAGATTCCTGTAATAGGGGCCGTTGTATCCCGTATATGGGGCAGACTTCTCGCGCCGGAGGGCCACATCACCGTATAGATTCAGGGCGATGAGGATTGCCAGGAATGGCACGGCCCTGCCAGGAGGGAATGTGGAGAGGTAGGACACCAGGGAGATTACCAGCAGCGGATAGAGGACAGATAGAATGCGGTCGTCGGGGAGGGTGTAGAAATCCATGAAGGATATGGATAGGAAGAGGAAAATCAGGTAGGAAAGGGCGAACACCAGGGCCAGTTCGATGAGCACCCGGACCCTCTGCCCCACCTTCCCGCCACGGGTGAACAGGAGGAGAATAACCGCAATCGCCAGAAGGAAAAGGACTATCGGATTGAGGAGGGCGGACGGGACGAAGGAGACGAATTTGACCAGAGTCTCCATAAGGGTCCTGAAGTGGTATCCCGAAGGGGGATGGAATACGATGTGGCGGGTTTCCTGCCCGCCGATGGAAAGAAGGTACGCCTTCCACAGAGCATAGGTCAGTACGGGGGACAGGGTTAAGATAAATCCCTTCCACGCAGGGAGTCTTCTGCGCAGCCAGTAGTACGCAAATGGAAAGACCAGGAACAGCCCGGCATACCGGGTGAGGACGGCAAGGGCTGCCACCAGACCCATCAATACCAGACACCTGTCCCTGCCGGTTTCCCGGTGCCTGTACATGAGAGCGAGAATGAGCAGGACCCAGAAGTTGAAAACGGTTTCCGTCAGGACCATGGACGAGAACTTGAGCAGAATGGGGGATGTGGCAACCATGGTCCCCCCTATCACGGAGTAAAGGGCCTCATCCGATACCCTGTAAATCAGGAAGGAGGTGAGGAAAACCGTGAGGGCGAAGAAGAGGGCATTGATTACACCGGGACCGGCCAGAGATATGAGAAACGAGTACATGGGGGGCCAGTGGGTTATGGGC
Source organism: Caldifarciminota bacterium (assembly GCA_015494735.1). Taxonomy (GTDB): domain Bacteria; phylum Hydrothermota; class Hydrothermia; order LBFQ01; family DSFT01; genus S143-66. The sequence continues at coordinate 9,683 of WGAQ01000102.1, forward strand.
TTCGGGATTCCTCCCGCCTCGAAAGAAACGAAACCCAGACCCCTGCGTATCCCCTCCGCTCCCATCAGATAATAGACGGAATCCGGACTCACCGTAAACCCGTGGGGAGACACCCATAGGGTGAGAAATGCCCCCAGAAGGGCCAGCAGAAACCAGATTAAGTAAAGTCCGCCTCCCCCTACCAGACGAACTTGTGCTTTAGTATGTACCATAAAGCCTTAAAACCGTCCTTCCAGCCTATCTTCTTACCCTCTGCATACGTGCGGCCATAATAATTGATAGCCGTCTCGTACACCCTCACCTTTCCCCTATTGGCCAGTTTGGAAATGCGGGTGGTTATTTCCACCTCGAAGCCGAAATCCTTGGAGTTGAAGGGCATGAGCTCGTCCAGTACCTCCTTCGTGAACATCTTGTAGCACACCTCTATATCGGAGAAGGTCATGTTGTAAAGGAGGTTGATGAGAAAGGTGATAACTTTGTTCCCCATGAAGTGATGGTAGTACAGGACCCTGTGCGATTTTCCGTAGAATCTGGAGCCATAGACCACATCCGCCCACCCCTCCATGAACAGGCGGAGCATCTCCTTCCAGTCCCTGGGGTCGTATTCCAGGTCCGCATCCTGTATAACCACGATATCCCCCGTCACGTATTTGAATCCCGTGTTGAGGGCCCCTCCCTTCCCCTGATTCCTCTCGTGGAATATGACCTTCAGAATCCCTTTGAATTCTTCGGAGTTCTCCAGCCGGCGCAGAATATCCCTGGTCCCATCCGTGGAGCCGTCGTCCACAACGATTATTTCCCTCTCCAAATCGTATCCCAGGTCTACCGTCCGGACTATGTTCAGAATCTTCTCCACGTAATCCCTTTCGTTGTACACAGGAATGACTATGGACAACTTCCTGTATTTCGACATTGCCGAAATGTTAAAGCCAGAAGACACCAGAACCCCAATCGCAGAGACACTTTCCGGTGTTCCCGCCTATATCAACTCGAACCCCTCTATGGTTATGCCGAAACCCTCTATTCCCTTATAATTCAAAGGTTTCGATGTGATGGGGATTATCCTCCTGTATCCGAGGAGGCGAATAATCTGGGCCCCTATACCATAATCCCTGAAATCCATCTTCTCCCCGGTTTCCAGATTCCCGTTCCCCGTATCAAGGTAGATGAATGCGCCTCCCCTCTCGCTTATCACCTTCATCGCCCTCTCCCTCTTCCCGAAATCCTCCTCATCCTTCACCATAAGGATATCCGCCAGAACGTTGCCCCTGTGCACCCTCACGAATTTGACATCTGAATCCGACTCCTTCTCCAGGGCATAGTGCTTCCTGCCGTATATGTCCCTGAATGCATGGAGTTTCATCCTCCCGTAGGGGGTTTCCACTTCCCTCTCCTGCACTTTCTCCACTATGGTCTCACGGCGGAGGCGGTACTCTATCAGGTCCCGGATGGTTATGATTTTCAAATCGTATCTGCGGGCTATCTCCTTCAATCTGGGGAGGCGGGCCATGCTCCCATCCTCGTCCATTACCTCGCATATAACGCCGGCAGGGTAGAACCCGGCCAGGCGGGCCAGGTCCACGCTCGCCTCCGTATGCCCTGCCCTTTCCAGGACTCCCCCCTTGCGGGCCTTCAGGGTGTACAGGTGACCGGGGCGGATGAAGTCGGAGGGTCCCCTGCTCTCGTCGGCCACCATCCTGGCGGTGAGAGCCCTCTCGTGGGCGGAGGTGCCGGTGGTCACCTCTTTGTAATCTATGGGAATCCCAAAGGGGGTTCCGAATCGGGAGGTATTCTTCAGGGGAACATCCAGTTCCAGTTGCTCGAATCTGTCGGGATGCATAGAAACGCACACCAGTCCTCCCCCGACTCGAGCCATGAAGTTTATGTGCTCGGACTGGCATATCTGGGCGGGGACGAAGAAATCCCCCTCATTCTCCCTGTCCTCGTCATCCACGATGATGACGGGTTTGCCCCTGCGTATGTCCTCCAGGGCCTCCTCTATCGTGCTGATTTCTACCATACCCGTATCAGAACCACGAGAAGAAGGAGCAGAAGGAGCACATTGAGGAAGAGGGAAATCTTCAGGTAAAGTTGAACAACTCCGATTTCCTTCCGCAGGGAGAGGTACATCCTGTCCAGGTGCTCTTCCACATCGCTCAGGCGCTCCTGCACATCCTGTATGCTGGCCTTCAATTCCTCATCCTCCCTGGCTCCTCCCACCATTTCCACGAGAAGGGGGATGAGGTTCAGGGCCAGTTTGCCCACGCTACTCAACTTCGACATATTCCACCCCCATGTCTTCCGTCTCCCAGAGCACCACTTTAACGGTGGTGGGATACCTTTCCTTCATCTTCCTGTATATCTCTCTCGCCACATTTTCGGCACTGGTGGGGAACCGGTAAACATCGTTCAGATACTTCCTGTCGGGGAGAATCTTCCTGAGGTATTCCTTCACTTCCAGAAAGTCTATGGTTATTCCCTCATCGTTGAGTTCACGGGACTCGATATGAACCTCAACGCGATAGTTGTGGCCGTGAAGTGGCTCCGGTTTACCCCTGTATCTGTCCAGGCGATGGGCCGCAGAGAAGGTCTCTCGAACGATTATCCTCCACATCGAACGGGCAAATTTTAAAGTCAGTTCCGATTATCCCATTGGTCCAGAAGTTTGAAGAATTTGATTCTGGTGTATGGATACTCGAACACCATCACTCCTGCTTCCTCTATCTTCTCCCTGTCCACTTTCTCCCCCTTGTCCAGTATGAGAATCCGCAGAACGTCCCGGGGCAATTTCATTACTCTGTCCATATAATGAAGGCTGAACACCACAATGGAGGATTCCTCCGGCTCCCCTTCCACAATCCTGAAATAGGGGAATCTCTCCTGAAGCCACTTGGTCATAACTTTCCTCAGTTTCTCCTTTCCCTGATAGAGGAAGGCTACGACCATCTCCTGCTCCTCCACACCGAGAGAGGGAAGCGGTATGGTGGCAGCGGCTCCGTTGTTATAGACGATATAATCGGTTGAAACGGTTCCCCTCGAAAATATCAAATTCACCACTGACCTCGAAAAGGGCCTGACCCAGACCCTCATGGTGTCCGGTATGGGGCCATCGTACAGCATCACAGGGATGTACTCCCCCTCGACGAACAAGAGCAGTCCGACCCCCTCCACGGAAACCAGACCCGTAAACCCCTCACTCTTCTTATCCTCTATCAGAGGATACAGGTCCGGGGCCTGGACCTTTACCAGCGTCCCCTGCACTGCCTCGCTCTTAATCGAATCCATGTTGCTTAAATTTTACACCATTTTCACACATAGAAAAGTGAATAAATCTCAAAAAATTCATCGCCGGTGAAAACGGTACTGAATCAATAGGTTTTTTATCCAGATGTTCTGGAATCAGCCCCCGCCCGTCAGAATCTGATAAAGCCTGAATAGAGCATAATATGCGATGCTCAATCGCACGAGATTCCTGTCCCCGGCGAACTCCCTGTAATACGTCCTTACTCTGTCGGTGGCTATGCCCACGAATGCAAAGGGCTCGCCATCCGGATTCTCTGCCATTCCCGTCGTGGAAATGCCTATGTGGGAACCCATGATTTGCCGGATTCCCGCGGCCATGTGGGCGGCCACCTGATGGGAATAAACGGAATACCTGTCGATGATTTCCCGGGGCACCCCGAGAATGCGAATTTTTACATCCGTACTATAAGCCACGATGCCACCGCGAAAGTAGGATGAACTTCCACTTATCGAAGTAAGCAGGTCCGGAATCTTCCCCGACGTGCAGCTCTCGGCAGTTGATACGGTGAGGCCCCTCTTCCTGAGGAGCAGCGCCACCTTACCCTCCATGGTCTCATCGTTATAACCCCAGATGTAGGTTCCCAGTATCTTTTCTATCATCTCAGCCCTCTTCCTGACATCCTCCTCCCGACCCTTCAGTTTGAGAATGACCCCCGATGGGGTGGCCATATAATCGGGAATACCGATTCTGTCGTAGTATGCGGAGAGGATATTCCTCACCTCCCTCTCGCTCAGCCCCCCGGTCTTCACCAGCAGATAGAAGGTGTCGGATAGGGGCAGGTGGTCCAGAATCACCCTTCCTATCTTCGTTTCCCTCAGGAAACCCCTGACCTCCTGGGGAACTCCCGGCAGGAGGACGATGAGCCTATCCCCGTGATGTCCCCACATGGCAGGAGCCTTCCCCACCGGATTGGGTATCATGGAGAATCCCGAAATCTTCCACCTGTACTTTTCGAAGTCCGTGGGGAAATCCTCCACCCTCTCCAGAGGCCTTCCCAGAAATTCGGCCACCGCACGAACTGTTATATCGTCCTCCGTGGGCCCCATGCCTCCCGTGATGATTATAACCCTGAAGTCCCCCTCCATCAGGGTCCTCAATCCGCGGTGCATTTCCCCCACATCGTCCGGTACCATGATGGACATGCGGGGCGGGTCCCTCCTGGAGGATATGAGGAATCCGGAGATAATGGCGGTGTTTATGTCCCTTACGAATCCCTCCAGGAGTTCGTTTCCGGTAATCAGCACACCGACCGCCATATCACTCCACCGGCTGCCGGGATTTCAGGGCTTCTTCGAGAGTTATCTCGTCGGTTTTCGATATGGTGAATCCAGTGGGAATTCCCCTTGCGATTCTGGTAATGCGAACTCCCGTGTCCCTTATCAGGTCCATTATGTAGAACATGGTGGCATCCCCCTCCACGGTGGGACTGAGGGCAAAGACCACCTCCCTGATGCCCTCCCTGCGTATCCTGTCCGGTATGTCATCTATGAAGAGATGGGAGGGCTCCACGCCCTCCAGAGGCGCTATCAATCCCCCGATAACATGATACTTTCCCCTGAAGACCCCCGTCTCCTCGATTCTGTACATGTCCATGGGGCTCTCCACTATCATCAGGATGGGCTCCCTCGATTCATCAGAGCAAACCCCGCACACCTCCCCCTCCGTAATGGTATGACACACCCTGCACAGTCCCAGACTCCCCGCCTCCTCCAGAGCCCCGATTAAACCGACGAGTTTCTCCCGGTTGACCACCAGGTCGAAAGCTACCAGTTCGGCTGTTCTCTCGCCTATGGATGGCAGTTTCTTCAACTCCTCTATGAGTTTCCTGAGTTTTTCGGGGAAGGGCCTCATCCGCCCATCATCCTCCTGACCTCGGGGGGCAACTCGTTCATGAGTTCCTGCATCTTCTGGGCAGCCATATTCTTGGCCTTCTTCTGGGCAGAATTGATGGCATTTATCAGGGTCTTCTCTATCTTCTTCACATCCACCTTCCCCTCGAACAGGTCGGGTTCCAGTTTTATCTCCACCACCTCACCCAGTCCATTTACCGCCACCTTTATCCTGCCGTCCATTCCCGACTCCTCTATGCGCATCGCCTTGAACTGCTTCTCTATTTTGGACATCTTGGACTTCAGCTCTGCCACCTTCTTCAGGTCCTTGAACTTTCCAAACATATCCTTACCTCCCTTATCCAAATTTTAATCTCCGCCGGCACCACCCCTTCCCACTTCCTTCAGATCCAGTTCATCTATCAGTCTCAGGAGACCGGGGTGGGTCTTCTGCACATCTATAACCACCTCCTCCACCGGAAGGGATAACTCCTTGTATGCGGAAATCAGCTCCTCTTTCTCCTCCTCCAGGAATTTCTTCAGGGCTTCGGAGCGGGTCCTGATTATCAACTTCTTCCCCTCGATGAAAACACGCGATTCCTTCACCGTCCCGGCCACAGGAGCCTTCCTTATCCTGGATGCGAGCAGAAGGGCGAGGTCGTCTTCCCTCTTCCTCTTCTCCTTCTTCTCCTGAGGGGGCGGGGACTGGCGGGGTGCAGGTTTATCTCCCACCGATGGCGTATAGGTCAGATTGTACTTCCGGGCAATCTCCGTGAGGTCCACTGTGGAGGGAAGGAGGCTCATGCGGGTTATATAGTACTCCACCCACAGGCGGGGGGTCTGGCTCCACCTGATAACCTCCTCCATCTTCAGGACGTTGTTCATGTACATGAGGATGTGCTCTCGGGTGATATCGCTCCGCCTCCCCTCCAGAACAGCCCTGAGCATCTCGTTCAGGTGATTCCCCAGTTCCCGAACGAAGTCCTGTGGAGAGACCCCCCTGGTCATGAGCTCGTCGAGGATGGAAAGGGCCTCGGAACTCTCTCCCTTCCTTATGTGGATAACGAGCCTGTCCAGGGTTTCGGGGTCTATACCCCCGACGAATTTGAGAACATCCTCGTACGTGACCTTTTCCCCGGAGAAGACCCACACCTGCTCCAGCATGCTTATGGCATCCCTCAAACTCCCCTCGCTCCTTCGGGCTATCTCCTGAAGGGCCCTGTCCTCCACCTCTATCCCCTCTTCCTTCGCGATGAACTGGAGGCGGCGGATGATGTCGAAGGGGCTGATGGGACGGAATTCGTACTTCTGAAGCCTGGAGAGAATCGTAGGGGGTATCCTGTGGGGGTCCGTGGTGGCCAGGATAAATACCACATGCTCCGGTGGCTCCTCCAGGGTCTTCAGTAGAGCGTTAAAAGCCTCCATGGTGAGCATGTGGGCCTCGTCGATGATATAGACCTTCTTCCTCCCCCGCGAGGGCAGATACTTGACGCTCTCCCTGATTGCCCGTATCTCATCGATTCCCCTGTTGGAGGCCGCATCTATCTCTATCACATCCGGATGTCTTCCCAGTTCTATATCCCTGCATGCCTGACACTTTCCGCACGGCCTGTCCGTTATATCATCCGATGCCTCGCAGTTGAGCCCCTTGGCGAATATCCTCGCCGTCGTGGTCTTGCCCACGCCCCTGGGACCGGCAAAGAGGTAGGCGCTGGAGATACGTTTCAGACGCAACGCATTGCGAAGGGCCTTTACAATCGGCTCCTGCCCCACATGGTCCTCGAAGGTGCGGGGTCTGTACTTAACAGCGAGCGAAGACATCCTCCCTTTCGAAATTTTAATCCATCGGGAAAATTTATTCAGCATGAACTATAATTTTCCATTCGAACTATAACTTAAAACCTTTTATGGATGCTGATTTTAGATGGTGAGTTCAAAAAAAAAAAAAACGACCCTGAAAAGCAGTAAAATTAGGCTGGAACCATGAAATTGAACGATGACATTGAACACCTGATAGGAATACTGAATGAATTCATGAAAAACGATGGAATTCTCGCCATATCCATATTCGACAGGGACGGGAATTCGATGGCCCATGCCGCACGGGACGACATAGAGGGGAACACGCTTTCTACCACAGGGGGAGGCCTGCTCTCGATGTCTATCAAATTGATGAAGAGTCTGAACATGGATTTCATGGAGAGGACCATAATAGAAACCGGTAAGGGAACAATCATGCTGGAGCATTTGCAGAATGGATTGGGCATAATACTCGTGGCCTCCCCCGGAATTCCCGTTGGAAGAATCAGGTTGATAATGCTGAATCTGGTCAGGAAAATCCAGAAAGGGCCTCCCCCTATAAAATTACTCTTTCCATGAGCATAAGGAGCGTTCTGGAGGACTCGAAGGGCAGAATAGTGATTGCCGTACATGAAAAACCGGACCCCGACGCACTCGGAAGTGCCCTGGCACTCCACCTATTCCTGAAGAAGAAAAACCTCGATTCCGTTGTGGTGTCGAAGGACGAGCCCCCCGACACTCTGGCATTCCTGGAAGGATTCGACGAAATAGTGGTGGGAGAGATGGAGGAGGGCTCCATATACGTCCTGGTGGATGCCGCAGAGTGGGAGAGGACTGGATTTCCCATGCCCGAGGCCCCCGTGGTGAAGATAGACCATCACATCTCCTCCACCCGCTACAGCCCGCACGATGTAACGGACGAAAAGGCCCCTGCAACAGCCCATCTGATGCTTAAAATCCTGAGGGAGTGGGATGAGGAATCCATAGATGTGCCCATCGCGGAGAGTCTGTACACGGGACTGCTCACGGACACGGGGAGTTTCACCTACTCCGCCATAGATGTGGCCATGAGGGATGCCCTGTACCTCCTATCGAAGGGAGTAGATGGAAGGAAGGTCGCGGACAGGGTCTTCAGGGAATCCCCCATAGAGAGATTCAGGCTCATAGGCCTGGCGCTCCAGACCCTCCGGATGGAGGATGCCGTGGCCTGGATAGTGGTCCGCAAACAATTCTACGAGATATCCGGAGCGAAGAGGAATCACAACTACGGCATAGTGGATTACGCCCTCTCCGTTCGAGGGGCGCTGGTGGGTGTGAAGTTCGAGGAGTACGACGATGTGTGGAGGGTGAGCCTCAGGAGCAAGGGGAACATCGATATTTCCGTAATAGCAAGGGAATTCGGTGGAGGGGGCCACAGGAATGCAGCCGCATTCAGAGCACCGATAACCATGAGCGAGGAGGAACTGGTGGAGAAGGTCATAGGCAGGTTAAAGGAGTACCTCAGGGATGAAAGTGGATAAAGTGGTCTCCATGAAGGATGTGTACAAATCCTTCGGCTCCCTCACGGTCTTCGAGGGGGTGAATCTGGAGGTGGAGAAAGGGGAATTCGTTTTCATCATAGGTCAGAGCGGGGTTGGAAAGACGACTCTGCTCCGGATGATATACCTGGAGGAGTTCCCCGACAGGGGGACCGTGAAGATATTCGGTAAGATTCCAGAGCCCTCCAGAATAAGGGATTTGCGCCAGAGAATGGGGGTCATATTTCAAGATTTCAAACTGCTGGACTACCGTACCATATACGACAACGTCTATATGCCTCTGGGATACACCGGCGTCCCGCCGGACACAGCCCGCAAGAGGGTGGAGGAAGCCCTCAAATTCGTTCGTCTGTGGGACAGGAGGAAGGAGTTGCCCGGACGCCTTTCCGGAGGGGAAAAGCAAAGGGTGTCGATTGCCAGAGCCATAGCCCGCCAGCCGGCCATGCTCATAGCAGACGAGCCCACGGGGAATCTGGACCCGGAAACCTCCCTCGAAATTCTGGAATACCTGAAGAAACTCAACGAGCAGGGAATGACGATAGTGGTGGCAACCCACGATTACGAACTCATAAAGAACCATCCGGCGGCGCGTATATACAGAATCAGGGACGCTCGTCTTCAGGAAATCGATTCCGCTCCCTGAGGGCTCTTATGAGTTCGAAGAGGACCGACAGGAATTCATTGTGGAAGAAGTCCCTGAAGTTCTCCTTCGTCTCCCAGAAAGCCTCCAGATTCCTGTATCCGAACTTCTCATACATGTGGGCCTGAAACAGAAGCTCCAGTTTATCGGCCGCCCTCACAATCAGGGCCTCTCTGCTCGACCTCTCCTCGAATTCCCTGTACAGGGCCATCATCTCCCCGGATATGTCCCCCAGTATTCCCACCACATCCCCGAATGCCCTCCTCTCCGCATCATCGAGCTCGTCCCTGGGTATGTATCTGCGGGCTTCGAGATGTATATCTCCGATTCGCGTTTCCCCCAGTTCGTGGATGAGGGCCATCCTGACCACCTTCCCCACATCTATATCTTCCCCCATCCTCCTGAGGTACTCTGCGATGACCATTGCCATCAAACTCATGGAATAGACGTGGTCCGCCACGCTCTCCGGATTCTTTATCCCGTAGTACCACCATCCGCTGCGGGGAACCAGCTTCAGCCGGATTCCGTCGTGCATGAATCTCAGGAGGGCCGCGGCCCTGATGTACACTTCGGGATTCTCCTTCCACCCATCGGGGGCGGGTATGCCCTCTATCTCCAGGGATTCCCTCTCCCCCTCCTCGAAGTGCAGGGAATAATCCACACCCATCCCCTCCAGAACATCCTCTATTCTCTTCCTGAGAGCATCATTGCCCCTGAGGAATACCCTCAACTTCATCGGGGGAAAGTTTAAGGGGGGAGCACCCCCCGAACATCAGCGGATTATGGTCTTGAAGACCTTCTTTCCAGCCCTGATTATATACACACCGGGGCTCTTCCACTCCATCCAGTTCCTGCGGGGAGTAAGGGTCTCCCTCTTCAGCAACTTGCCTGCCACATCGTACAGGGCCACCTCCACGGGAGAAGCGATATTGGTGAGCACGATTCTTCCGTTGCCGATTTCCACACCCATCTCCCTCAACTCCTCCCTGTCGTAAACGGGAGTTGGAGTCAGGACCGAGCCTATGGGAATCACGTACGAGATGGAATCGCCGGGGAGAATGGTCTCCACATCCCAGAAGTAAACGAACGCGTTATCCAGACCGGTTTCCACAGTTATGTCATCCGTGGAAAGGGTATATGTCCACGTATTGGCCACCGCGTTGGGCCATCTGGTGTGGTAAACGAAGTCTGGAGGAGTAACGGAATCGTCCACCACAGCGAAAACGTGGTACTTATCACCGCTCGGTGGATTGGAATCCGCCTCCCTCATGTAGTTGAAAGTAGAGGGAACAGGAGGTCCCACCTGGACAGGAGTCGCAATCTCATCGCTGCAAATGAGGTCTCCCAGGGCCGAGTCATATTCACACTGGTACTGGGCCGGATGGTCCGTGGCATCCACGTGGGTATCGTACTCCCACCTTACCCCCACGCTGGCAGTATTGAACACGGAATTGTTGATTACAGTGGTTTTGTGCCAGAGGAAGGAATTGTTGGAATACGTACCCTCCACCCAGAAGACCTCTTTAACCGTGAGCCTGTCTCCAGCAGTGTCTATTTCGTAAATCAATTCCAGCCTATTATTGGCGGTATCGCATATCACCTGGGATGCGAAGTTCTTCAGATTGGCCATATCGTATCCCGAAGGCGGAGTGGCCGTTCCATTCTTCCCGATGTAATCGATACCGGAATTTTCCGAGTGTATCGTTGTCCAGCTGCTCCAGGCGCTGGCCCAGCTCCCTCCATACAGCAGGGTGATGTGGGGATACACGTGGTTGGGTCCTGTTTCAGCGGTATATGTTCCAAAATCGGAATCCTGCAGTATATCTATCCACCATGTCAGATACGAATTGGACAGTTCATAGGGATTGCCCCTGACATAACCTGCGGAATAAAATCCATCGTCGCTATCATCGAAATCATAATAAACTACCTGAGAGTAGGGACCCAGGTCCACACCATAGAGGTTAACGGAATCCACATACCATCCACTGTAATTGATGCTCAGGTCGCTCTTAAACCTGAATCTGAAGAGAATATCGCTCCCCGCATACGGCGTCAAATCCAGAGAAACCCTGCTCCAGGAGGTTCCATCTCCGGTATAGGAAGCCAGCATGCTCCATGTGGAGCCTCCATCGGTGGACAGTTCAACCATTGCACTGTCGTATCC
>WGAQ01000103.1 GCA_015494735.1 Caldifarciminota bacterium
CCGATGAGCTTTGATTTCTCATTCTTGAGGGCCCTCAACTCATCCGTCTTCTTTATCAGTTCCCTGCGACGGGCATCCACTTCCAGCACCTTATCCAGAATCTCCAGGTCGTAATTCCTCTTTCTGAGAGCATCTCGGAGTACGTCCACCTTATCCCGAAGATAAGACAGGTCCAGCATAATTTCAATTTTACACCCGGAGAAACGGTAAGGGTTTCCGGGTCATCTTCGGACATGAAATTGGACATAGTGGGAACTATTAATGGGTGCAGGCTTCTGGAAAAAGGACCGATCCTATGGGAGCATAAAGAAACTGGAGAAAAGCAAACGAACCTGACGGACGAAACGAGAGCAATGAATATCAACCTGACCATTCCGGATTTCCGACGGATTCGTTGATTTCCGCCATTCCCATTAAAATTATGCCATGTTCATTATGATGGCAACATTCGTGAATATCCCGAAGGTGGAAGTGAAGACCCACCAACTGAAGAATGGCCTAAAAGTCTTCGTCGTGGAAGACCATTCCGCTCCTGTGGCCACCGTCCAGGTATGGTACAGGGTGGGCTCCAAGCACGAGCCCCTCGGAATGACCGGCTCCGCCCACCTTCTGGAGCACATGATGTTTCGCGGAAGCAGGAATGTGAAGGGAGATTACAGCCAGATTATAGACAGGATGGGCGGAATGGACAATGCATTCACCAGTTTCGACATGACCGCCTACTTCTCCGAAATTCCCTCCTCCCGCGTGGAGGAAGTAATGCGGATGGAAGCGGACCGTATGAGGAATCTAACATTCGAGGGATTCGATGAGGAGAGAAATGTGGTTCTGGAGGAGCGCAGGTGGAGAACGGAAAACAATCCGGAAGGGGCCCTGTGGGAGGCCATATTCGCCACCAGTTTCTGGGAGCACCCCTACCATCACCCCGTAATCGGATGGAGAAGCGACCTGGAGAATGTGACCCTGGAGCAGTTGAAGGACTTCTATAAAACCTACTACGCTCCCAACAACGCGTATCTTATAGTGGTCGGAGATGTTGACCCGAAGAAGGTCTTCCAGTGGGCGGAAAAATATTTCGGCAATTATGAGCCCCAGGACATACCCCCCTTCTACACCCGCGAATCGGAGAGGAAGAATGTAAGGAGAACGGAATTGAAGAAGGAGGGATTCGCCACCTACCTGGCAATCACCTTCCCCATCCCGGCCTATAAGAGCGAAGAAACTCCCGCATTCGACCTCCTGTCGGAGATATTCGGAAGTGGAAAGTCCTCCCGTCTCTATCAGAAGATAGTGGATGAGAAGGGTCTGGCCTCTTCCATAAGTGCCTTCAACTATTCCCTGAACGACCACGGCCTGTTCATAATCTGGGCCGTTCTCCAGCAGGGGAAGGATGTGAAGGAGCTCGAATCCGCCATTCTGGAGGAAATCGAAAGGTTCAAGAATGAGGGGGTAAGCGATGAGGAGTTGCAGAGGGCCAGGAACAAGAACCTCGCCAGCATGATTTACAACAAGGAAACCGTTATGGGTCAGGCCATGGCCCTCGGCTCCTCGCTCATAAGGACCGGAGACCCCGATTATCTTAATCGATATCCGGAAATGCTCCAGAAGGTCACCAAAGAGGATATCATGAAAGTGGCAAAGAAATATCTAAACACCGAAAGTATGAATGTAATCATAGTTCACCCCATCCCTCCGAAGAATATGGAAGAGTACATGAAGGGTATGCAGAAGGCCCAGTCCATCAGGAGATAACCTGCCCGGCTCCGTCCGGGCCTTTAAAATTGTCCCCCGATGAAGGAAATACTCCTCAGCTTTGCAACGGGCTTCGTGGTGGGCCTCATATTCTCCGCCTTCAAACTGCCCATTCCCGCCCCTCCCACGTTAGCGGGAATCATGGGGATAGTGGGAATATTTGCCGGATATCTGCTCTGGAACAGCATCTTCAGGTAGGGGGCAATCCCTCCCAGCCCCTTTAAAATTTCGTTTGCCATGCAATTGATGAGGGAATTCTTCCTTTACCTTTCGGAAAGAAGGGGTTTGGAGAATTTTATCAGCGGATTTCCCCCCACCAGAAAACTGGTGGAGCGATTCGTGGCGGGGCGCACCCTTGATGAGGCCATGCAGGTGGTAAAGGCCCTCAATTCCGAGGGTATAAGGGTAACCCTGGACAGGCTGGGGGAAAGCGTTGTGGATAAATCCCTTGTGGAAGAAACCGTGAACGAATACCTGAAAGTCCTGGATGTCCTGAAAGGAACTGACAATTCCGTCGCCGTGAAGCCCACCAGCGTGGGTCTGGACATTTCCAGGGAGGTGGCACTGGACAACTTTCGGAAACTGCTCCAGAAGGGGGATTTCATCGAAATAGATATGGAAGCCTCCAGGTACGTGGACGATACCCTGTGGATTTACCGGAAGTTGAAAGAGGAATTTCCGGAGAAGAAGATAGCCGTTGCCATTCAGGCATATCTGTACCGCTCCGAGCAGGATGTGCGCAATCTTACCGATTTGAAACCATGCATCCGTCTGGTGAAGGGGGCTTATAAGGAGCCGAAGGATGTGGCAATACAGGACAAGAGGAAGGTGGATGAGAACTACGTAAAACTGCTCTTTTACCTCCTGGAAAACATACCCTATACCCTGGTGGCCACCCACGATGAGAAGATTATAGACAGGATGCTGGAATTCGTTCGACAGAAGAATATTCCCACGGAGAGATTCGAATTCCAGTTCCTCTACGGCATAAAGGGTAATCTGCTGAGGAAGTTGAAGGATGAGGGATACAATGCGGGCATGTATGTCCCCTACGGAACCCACTGGTATCCGTATTTTATGAGAAGGCTGGCCGAGAGACCCGCCAACGTGTGGTTCGTTTTCAAAAACCTCTTCGGATAAAGGGGGTTATATATCCCCCCTTTCCCTGAGGATTTCGTACACCCTTTTCATCCCCGTGCCTGCCTTTTCCCTTATGACCACATCGGCAATCTCCGAAATGGGCGTTTCCTCCGGATTCACCTCTATGAGAAATGCCCCATGCTCCTTTGCCACGACGGGCAGGTATGCAGCCGGATACACCACGGCAGAGGTCCCCACCACTATGAACACATCCGCAAGTTCCGATTCCCTGAAGGCCCTGTCCAGTATGTCCGGGTCCAGCATCTCACCGAACCATACCACATCGGGTCTGAGCAGTCCGCCGCAGAACTGGCACCTGGGTGGAATCTCCTTCAGGGGAGTCTCGTAAAGGTAATACCTCTGGCCACAGGAGAGACACCGCACCCTCCAGATGTTCCCGTGTAATTCCAGGACATTCCTGTTTCCCGCCTCGAAGTGGAGACCATCCACATTCTGTGTAATGAGAACGAAGTAATCGGCTTCCTCCTCTATCTTCGCCAGTATGAGATGCCCCTCGTTGGGCTTCGCCTTCTTAATCATCTGACGGCGTTCATCATACCATCTCCACACCAGCTCTGGATTCCGCATGAATGCTTCGGGTGTAGCCAGTTCTTCGGGTTTGAACTTTTCCCACAATCCCCCTTTGCCCCTGAATGTGGGAATTCCGCTCTCTGCCGAAATCCCCGCTCCCGTAAATGCCACAATCCTGGTCATATTGAAGTTTTAAGGGATAATTTCCAGCACCATCCTCGCCAGGATTCCCGTTATGAGTGCCGAAAGGGTGCTGGTCAGAGTTCCCACGAGAAAATACTCCGCAAATTCCCTTTTTTCAATTCCTCGAATCGGGCTATGGATTTGGATGCAAGGGCGAATCCCACCAGTTCATAGGAGCCCACCAGAACCGCCACATAGACGAGAATCCTCTCCAGATAACCTATTATTTCCCCCGCCCTTTTCAACCCCGTCTTTTCCTTAAACGAAAGCCTTTTTAAAATTCTGACAGTAATGAAATGGCCCATCACAGTGGCGATTATCAGCCCCACCAGTACCACAGTGGCTTCCAGCGGAATCCTACCCATCGTCATCCTTTTCAGGTTGATTTTCTGAAATAAACCTTTCGCAGTTGACGAATAAATCCCTTACTGCCTCCATACCTTCCAGAACCGCATGGAATCGGGCGGACTTAATCTGTTTATGGACTGCCTGCTTCGATATTCCGAAGTGGTTGCCGATTTCTTCGTAGGTGTAATCCATGTGCCTCCTGTAGAACTGAATTATCTCCCTCTGGCGCTGCGTCCATTTCTCCTGTATGGATTGAACGAGAAAATAGATGGCATTGACGGTTCTGTCGAAGAGAGCATCCGGGCTCCTTACGACAACGATTCTCCCGGAATCTTTACAACTCTCCAGTGCCTCCCTCGCCCTGTAAAAGGCGCTTCCCCGAAGGGCTGTTCTCTCATCTATTCCCCTCTCCACATCCCCCAGACCCACACCCGTATAAATCCTCATAAAGAGCCTGAAGTGGAGTTCCTCCAGAA
>WGAQ01000104.1 GCA_015494735.1 Caldifarciminota bacterium
TCCCTCATAACCTACTATGCATCCCGATTCGGGAATTACAGGGCATATACGCTCATATACGAAAGGGAGCATGTGGAGAGGGACATAATAGAGGATGAATCCCGGTATGCACGGGATGTGGCTTCCCGCCTTGGTGTTGAACTGGTGCCGGTACGCGTTTCTTTCGATGAGGAGACCATATCGGACGTAATCTGGCATCTGGATGAGCCAGTGGGGGATGGGGCGGCCATATCCACGTATCTCATCTGCAGGCAAACAGACACCACCGTCATGCTATCCGGTATGGGAGGGGATGAGATATTCGGGGGATATCCCAGGTACAGGGCGTACGAACTGGCCCGAAAGTTGAGGGGATTGCCCCTTGAAGCGATTTACCGCATCCTATCCGCTGTGGGGATGAGGAGGGGGAAGATGGGGCTGTTTCTCAGAAATATGGAGAAATTTGCCCGGGTCAGGGGCAGGCCCTATCCTTACTACCTCTCATACTACGACGATGGCGAGGTAGGGAGGCTGGTATCCAGATGGGAGGAGGGGATGTTCGACCCCTTCACATGGGCTATTTCCCTGTGGAATAATCTACCCGGCGATGAATACCTGAGAATGCTGGTCTTCGACTACAGGACTTTCCTTCCCCATCACAACCTTCTGTACTCCGATAAGCTCTCCATGGCCAGTTCCGTAGAGTTGAGAGTGCCCCTTCTGGATGACAGGATTATCTTCTTCTCTCTGAAACTTCCCTCCCGCCTGCGGAGGAATAAGGTTCTCCTCAGGAGGCTGATAGAGGGGAAGGTTCCGGACCACGTGATTAAGAGGAGGAAGAGGGGATTTGGCGCTCCCATCATGGGGTGGATTCACACCAATGGGGAGCATGTCCGCAGGAGGATTGAGGACCTGAGGAGGCTGGATTTCCTCAACTACGGGGAAATAAGGAGAATCGTGGATGAGGAATTCTCCGGAAGGGGTTTCAATTACCTGAGGGTGTTTCAGTTTTATACCCTGTCCGTGTGGATGGAGAGGTTTGGTATGCTCTGAGCATGAATATCCGAACCCGATGGCTTCCGTATGAAGATGTGCGGGAAAGAGTGTTTCCCGTGTGCCTTGAAAATTTAGGCATGAACAGAGAGGATGCCCTCAGGAGATTTTTGAGCATCGTTGCGGATAACAATACGATCACCCTCACCACGAGGGACAGAGAGGGGAATCCCTGGAGTGCAAAGGTCTATTACGGTGAGGAGGGTGGATACCTGTACGTTATACTGGAAGCGGATGGCCATACGCTGCGGAATCTGAAGGAGAATCCGGAGGTCTTCTTCGTCATAGAGAAGAACGACCCTGTGAGGTTCGTTCAGGGAAGGGGAATTGCGGAAATCATCGGTCCCATCGGAGAGCACCCGGATGAGAGGACTGTGGTGGTGAGGAAGAACTTCCCCATAATCCCCTTCCTGAAGACCCATCCGGATGCCGTGGTGGTCCGCATAAAGCCCGTGAAGGTCTGGATTACCGACCTTTCGGAGGGATTCAGGCCCCGGATGGAACTGGAACTGGATGAGGAAGTCTGGAAACTTATTCCCGGCCTCTTACCCCGCCCGTCCAGACTGAAACTCTATATCCAGGCCACGCGTCCGTGGGTAATAGGCATCACGATATGGGCCGTGGTCATAGGAAGTCTCATGGCTCCTTCCCTGGATATCTGGAAATTCCTCCTGACCCTGGTGGGTGCTGTTCTGGCCCATCTCGGTGTGAATGCATGGTCCGACTACTTCGATTACCGGAAGGGGGCCGATAGATGGGATACCATGGGTTCCAGCAGAACCATAGTGGACAAACTCCTGAACCCCCGGGAGGTATTGATGATAGGTGCTGTTCTGCTTCTGCTTGCTGCTCTCGTGGGAATAATCCTCTACTTCCTCTCGGGTCCGGGACTCCTGTGGCTGGTTCTGGCGGGTGCTGTTCTGGGAATATTCTATGCCTTCGTTCCCGTCGGGTGGAAGTATCTGGCTCTGGGAGACATCGCTGTATTCCTCGCCTGGTCCCTGATTTCCGTGGGCGCCTATTATGTGCAGACCGGTCAGATGTCCTGGATTCCATTCCTGGCATTCCTCCCCGTGGCTGTTCTGGTGGTGGGTATTCTCCATGGGAACAACATGAGGGATATGCAGGATGACATCAGGGCCGGATATCGAACGGTTGCCGCCCTGCTCGGACTCAGGGGCTCCCAGTACTACTACGCATTCCTGGTGGGGGTTTCCTACGTCTCTCTTATTGCTCTGGTAGTAGCGGGAATTCTTCCCCTGTGGTCCCTCATCGCCCTGCTGACCCTCCCCGATGCCCTGAGGAATATAAAGTGGGCCTTCCGTCCCAACTTCATCCAGTTCGGTATGCTGGACCTGTACACTGCCCAGCTGGCCAATAAGATGGCCTCCCTCATAGCGCTGGGTGTGGTGGTGCAGAAGATAGCAGCGATGAGCAGGATTTCGAAGTAGGGTCCTTCCGGGCCCTTATTTTCAACGGTACGGGATTGAATGCAGTAGCAGGTAACGGAATTTTTTGAGCCGGGCGCACAGTTGACGGAATAAAAAGTGAGTGCGGCTGTCGGTATTCCTTTAAACTTTCCCATCCGATGCGGTTTCTCTACAGGGTTCCTTTCATACTGTCGGCCATGGCCCTCATGCTCCTGGGCCTCTATCTGGGACTCATAAAGACCGGACTCACCCTTTTCCCGGTCCTCGACCCCTCCTACCA
>WGAQ01000105.1 GCA_015494735.1 Caldifarciminota bacterium
TGCCTCCGAAAAGTAGAGCGATTTAAATGCTTAAAGCATCGCCGGATTTGCCCGGTATGGTTAGCAGGACCGTAAGGATTATAGAGACAAATTCCACCCCTTTAACCTTTGGTGAAACCGGGAGTCATTTTTCATACAAGTGGAGGTATAACTATGTCCGAGATTCAGGTTCCGAGGGATATTGTGGAGGCGTTCGATGGAGACGAATTCCGGGCTTCCGTATTCGTGAGGAAGTATGCCCTCAAGGACTGGGAGGGCAATATCCTGGAGAGGAAGCCTCAGGACATGTGGAAGAGGATTGCCTCTGCCGTCGCGTCGGTGGAGGAGGATGCTGATTACTGGTCCCGCCGATTCTACCATGCGATGGAAGACTGGAAATTCATTCCCGCAGGCAGGATATTATTTGGAGCAGGTAATCGATACATTCCAAAGAATACCCTTCTCAACTGCTTCGTCAATCCCATAAAGGAGGATTCCATAGAGGGCATATACGAGTGCGCCAAGGAGATGGCCAGAACCTATTCGTGGGGTGGTGGAGTGGGGGTGGATATCTCCATCCTGCGCCCCGCCAAGAGCCCTGTTCTCAACAGTGCCCGCCATTCGACCGGTGCCGCATCCTTCATGCATCTCTTCTCCCTCACTACAGGCCTCATAGGTCAGGAGGGACGCCGTGGAGCCCTCATGATTACCATAGACGTCACACATCCCGATATAGAATTGTTCATCTATGCCAAGAGCAAACCCGACTTCTTCACCATGGAAGTCCTCAAGCAGAATTCCTGGAAGTACACGCCGGAGCAACTCAAGCTGATAGAAGAGATTCTCGTGAATCAGCAGGTCAAGTTCGCCAATATCTCCATCAAAATCAGGGATGATTTCATGGAGGCAGTCGCCAGCGATGGAGAGTGGGAACTCTGGTATCCAGATATAGTGAGGGAAAGGGAATTGTCCGATTCCGAACTGGAGAAGGTTCTAGATGAGGGGGCTTTCATCTCCTACGACAGGATTACTACCCCGTACGATGTTCCACTCTACAGGGGCATGTATATGCTGATGGAGAGCCGGACCGGTGATATAGAGCTGGCGGGCCGCAGGTGGGAACTCAGAAAGAAGAGGGTTTACAGAAAGGTTAAGGCAGCAGAGCTGTGGCATAAGATTGTGGAATCCGTTTACAACAAGGCGGAGCCCGGACTCCTCTTCTGGGATAACATGCTCAGGGAGCACAATCCCCAGTACTTCCAGCCCCTCCTTGCCACCAATCCATGTGCAGAGAAACCCCTTCCTGCCTATGGAAATTGCGACCTGGGCTCCCTCAACCTCACGAAATTCGTGGACAGAGAGAAGAAGGACTGGAACTGGGACCTCCTTTCCGAAATCATCCCCATCGCTGTTCGTTTTCTGGACGACGTCATCGATTACTCGAAGTATCCCCTTCCCCAGCAGGAGAAGGCTTCCAAGGATGCCCGCAGGATTGGACTGGGAATTCTGGGACTGGGCGATGCCCTTGCCATGATGGAGGTGCGATACGATTCGGATGAGGCTCTGAGGAAAGTGGAATCCCTGATGCGCTTCATAAGGGATACGGCCTACAGGTATTCCGTGGAACTGGCAAAGGAGAAGGGGGCATTCCCCTACTTCGACTTCGAAAAGTGGAGCCAGTCCGGATTTGTTCAGAGACTTCCGGCAGACCTCCTGAAGGAAATCAAGGAGCATGGAATCCGCAATTCGGAACTCATATCCATAGCGCCCACCGGCTCCATATCCATCCTCGGCGGGAACGTGAGCTCCGGAATCGAGCCCATATTCTCCTTCAAGTACACCCGCTATTCCCTGGGGCAATTCTTCACCGTTTACCATCCCCTGGTGAAGGAGTATCTGGGAAAGAGCGATGAGGAGATTACGGATGAGGATTTGAAGAATCTGCCCGACTACTTCGTCACTGCATACGATATAGACTGGAGGTACAGGGTTAAACTCCAGGGATTGATTCAGAAGTACGTGGACTCCGCCATCTCCTCCACCATAAACCTGCCGAAGGAGACCGATATCGATACCGTAAAGGAACTATACTTCATGGCCTGGAAGGAAGGGACCAAGGGCATCACCATATACAGGGAGGGCTCGAGAGAAGGGGTCCTCATCGCGGATAAGGAGGAGAAGGAAGAAAAAGAGGAAGGGGCCGGGGAGGAAGTTTCCACCGAGGTGGAGGCCATCCATCCGGTCAAACCCGTGAAGAAGGCCAGACCATTTGCAGTGAGGGGTGTCACATACAAAATCAAGTACAAGGGCAGGAAGTGGTACGTGACGGTGAATGAGGATGAGGAGGGCAGGCCCTTCGAGATATTCGCCCACAGCTCCGATATGGTGGGGCTGGAGTGGAGCACCGCCCTCGCCATGATGATTTCTGCTGTTCTGCGCAGGACCTCCGTGACGGGGGACGACCCCCGCTTCATCGTGGAGAACCTCTTCAAGGTAAAGGAGATTCAGGGTCAGGGATACATGTACAGGGGCTATTACATACCATCGGAGCCTGCTGTTCTTGGACTGGCCCTCAAGTTGTTCCTCGATGGTGTGAAGAATGGGAATTTCGATGCACGGGGAGAACTCACCAATCTGACTTTTACCTTCGTCGATGAGCAGGGGAACATAGGGGAGATTTCCCCCGCTTCGAAGGCTCCGGAATCCTCCGGTAAATCCTCTTCGACCACGGATTCGGGTGGAAAGACTCCCTCCATACAGGTGAACCTCGACATGAGTTCGGAGCAGATAAAGGACCTCCTGACGGATGCCGAGATATGTCCGGTGTGCGGCAACAGGACCCTCATCAAGGGCGGCAAAGCCAAGATGATAGCCAACTGCTCCACCTACTGCCTCAGTTGCGGATATTCCGTTTGCGATTGAGGGGAAGTCTTCCCCTCCTTACTCCGAATCTCTGACGAATCTTTCGATTATGATGGTCTGATTCGTTTCCCCCGTCCTGTAATGGTGCTTTATTCTGCGTATCAGATAGGCATCCACTATCTTCCCCGATGCATCCCGCACGATTATCAGGGAGACATCCATGGGGTCCGTGCCTATGAGCTCTTCTCTGCCCGTTTCCATGTCCAGGCTCTTGACTATCTCCTTCACATTCTCCGCCCTGTACTCTTCCACCCTGTAACCTCTGCTGGACATGTCGATATTCCACTGCAGGCTCCCCACAGTGCGGTCCCCGCTCCTCACGGGACGGAACCCCATCTCCATCAGGCTGTTTAGCAGGTGATTCAGATGCTCATCTCCCTGAAATAAGGGCACTCCTGCAATTTCCGCGGATGAATCGCCGGAGACTATGGGCTCCTGAGTCCGTTCTGGAATGGAGGATGCCGGTGGCTCCACGGGTCTCAGGTCTATCTGGCCTATCATCAGGAGGGATAGAAGCATGCTCAAATTTTATAATGGGACAAATTGCCGAAATCCACTTCTTCTGCTGAATCCTTAGCGATAGGCTTTCTTTTCGCCAAGTCCATGCAATTCATCGTCCTCCCCGTCGACCATCCCTTCCGGAAATTAACAGGTTGCATAAAAAGTTAACTCCCTTTAAAATTTTGGGGCAATCGGAGGTACTCCAAAACAGGAGGTGAGACCATGAAGATAAGACCTCTTGCCGACAGGGTTGTGGTCGAGAGGATAGAGGAAGAGGAAGTGAAGAAGGGCGGAATCATTATACCCGATACTGCCAAGGAGAAACCCCAGAAGGGTAAGGTTATCGCTGTTGGGCCCGGCAGGAAGACTGAGGATGGGAAGGTGATTCCCGTTGACGTGAAGGAAGGCGATGTGGTAATCTTCTCCAAGTATGCCGGAACCGAGGTGGAGATAGACGATAAGAAGTACCTCATCATGAGGGAAGATGAGATTCTTGGAGTAATCGAGGAGTAATAAAAAAGGAGGTGTAACCATGGCAGCAAAGGACATCATTTACAGCGAGGTTGCCCAGAGGGCCCTTTTGAGGGGTGTTGAGAAACTGGCTTCCGCGGTTAAGGTCACTCTGGGACCTGCTGGAAGGAATGTGGTTCTGGAGAGGAAGTTCGGCTCCCCTGTCATCACCAAGGATGGTGTAACGGTGGCCAAGGAAATCGAACTAGAGGACCCCTTCGAGAATGTGGGAGCCCAGCTGGTTAAGGAAGTGGCTTCCAAGACCGCCGATGTGGCCGGTGATGGTACCACCACCGCTACCGTTCTGGCAGAGGCCATCTACCGCGAGGGTGTCAAGATGGTGACTGCCGGTGCCAATCCCATGGAGGTGAAGAGGGGAATCGACTACACCGTCAACAAGGTGGTGGAATTCATCAAGTCCATCTCCAAGGAGGTGAAGGACACGAAGGAAATCGAGCAGGTGGCCACCATATCCGCCAACAACGACCCCGAAATCGGTAAGAAGATTGCCGAGGCCATGGAGAAGGTGGGTCGCGATGGCGTCATCACCGTGGAGGAGGGTAAGGGCATAGAGACCTATGTGGAGGTGGTCAACGGTTATCAGTTCGACAGGGGTTATATCTCTCCCTACTTCATAACCGACCCCGACAAGATGGAGGCGGTTCTGGAGGATGCCTACATCCTGATAACCGATAAGAAGGTTTCCTCCATAAGGGATATCCTGCCCGTTCTGGAGAAGGTGGTCCAGACCGGCAAACCCCTGCTCATAATCGCCGAGGATGTTGAGGGTGAGGCTCTGGCCACGCTGGTGGTCAACAAGCTGAGGGGAACCCTCAGGGTTGCAGCCGTTAAGGCTCCCGGTTATGGTGAGAGAAGGAAGGAGATGCTCAGGGACATCGCCATCCTCACCGGCGGCGTTGTGGTCTCCGATGAGACCGGAATCACCTTCGAGAAGCTCAGGCTGGAGGACCTGGGAAGGGCCAAGAAGGTGGTGATAGACAAGGACACCACCACCATCATCGAGGGTTACGGCAGGAAGGAGGACATAGAGGCCAGAATCAAGCAGATTAAGAAGCAGATAGAGGAGACCAAGTCCGACTACGACAGGGAGAAGCTCCAGGAGCGTCTGGCCAAGCTCTCCGGTGGTGTGGCCGTCATATACGTGGGTGCTGCCACCGAAACCGAGATGAAGGAGAAGAAGGCCCGCATAGAGGACGCTCTCCACGCCACCAAAGCCGCTGTGGAGGAGGGTATCGTTCCCGGTGGTGGAACCGCCTTCATCAGGGCCATTGAGGTGGTGGAGAAGGCCGAGGAGGAGCTGGAGGACGATAAGAAGATAGGTGCCAGAATCGTGAAGAAGGCTCTGGAAGAGCCCCTCAGGCAGATTGCCTACAATGCCGGATACGAGGGCTCTCTCGTTGTGGAGGAGGTCAAGAGGAGGGGTAAGGATAATCCCAACATCGGATTCAACGCCCTGACCGGTGAGTACGTGGACATGTTCGAGGCGGGTATCATAGACCCCACCAAGGTGGTCAGGAGTGCCATACAGAACGCTTCCTCCGTCAGCGGTCTCCTGGTGACCACAGAGGCCGTCGTGGTGGAGAAGAAGGAGAAAGAGAAGGAAAAGGTTCCCGGAATGCCTGAAGAGTTCTAAACAAAAATGGGTCAACGGGATGCGGGGGCATGGTTCCCCCGCCTTTAAAATTTGGAAGTTCAGATGCCGAGAAAGAAGGAATTATTTCGCATCAGGATTTACAGCAGTTCCGGACTGGACAGGGAATTTATCATTACCTGGAGAGGCTTCTCCCTGATATCCATGCTTATTCTCCTGATGGTGGGGGGATTTTTCCTCTCATCTTCGGGGCTCATCAGATGGTCCCATCTTAAAATCGAAAATGCCCGTCTCAAATCGGAGAATCGCTCCCTCAGGCAGAAGATAGAGTATCTCGGCAGGGAAATCTCCTTTCTCAGAACCCGAATGGATAGTATCTTCGAGATGAACAACCAGCTCCGTCTTGCCATGGGGCTGCCAGAGGTTCCGGAGGACATCAAGTACATGGGAATGGGTGGTTATATAGACAGGGATACGGTCAGGAACGAAATCGACGCCATAAGGAACCTGGTGAATATGGAGTACAGGGACCTCCAGAATCTGAAGAAGATGGTTCAGGAGAAGCAGGAGGAGTTGAAGTACACTCCTTCCATACTGCCTTCCTATGGATACATGACATCCGGATTCGGGTACAGGAGGGACCCCTTCACCGGAAGGGTGAAGTTCCACGAGGGACTGGACATATCCGCACCAACTGGAACCCCCGTGTATGCTCCCGCCGATGGGATAGTGACCTTCGTGGGTATCAGGAATGGATATGGTCTCACAGTCGAAATAAAGCATGGGGATAGATACATAACCCGCTATGCCCATCTGTCCGAAAGTCTGGTCAGGGTCGGTCAGAAGGTCCAGAGGGGAGACATGATAGCGCGCGTTGGCAATTCTGGACGCTCCACCGGTCCCCATCTGCACTACGAAGTTCTGAAGGACGGCGTCCCCGTCAACCCCAGGAAGTTCATCATCCTCGGGGAAGTGGTTTACGACTGATTCTTTAAACGGTCCATGGCTCCGGAACTGTCTGAAATCATCGAGACCCTGTTCGAGGATGAGGGTCTGACGGATGCCCTTTCCGATGATGAGGCGCTGGAGTTCTACGAGTATATCCTGAGTTTCATCCTGGAGCATTTCGTGGAAGGGGAATCTCCCGGTGTCCTGAGGGACAGGATTTTGCACGTGAGGCACCTTATCGGAAGGGGATACGGCTGGAAGACAGCCGTGGAGGTCGCTTTCAGTTATGGGAAGGAAGAGGAAGAGCAGGCCTAAGAAACGCAGGCGTTCCAGTCGAAGAAATCGGGGCTGGGCCCTTACCGACTGGATACTTCCCCTGCTCCTGGCGGTGATACTCGGGATTTACATACTGGAAAGGGCGCGGGAGCGCTTTTCACCCCCTGCCGAAACCGTTTCGGGGCGCCCTGTCGAGGTTTACTTCACCAGGCTCGACAATCCCTTCGAGACGGTGAAGCATCTCATTCGCTCTGCCAGGCACAGCATACATGTGGCCGTATTCGAAATAGACAACATGGACCTTGCCCTTGCTCTCGTGGATGCGAAGGAAAGGGGGGTGGATGTGCGGGTGGTTACCGACGAGAGGAATGCAAGGGAGAGGGCTGTCAGATATCTGATGAAGAAGGGCATCCCGGTGGTTCTGGATTACAGGAAGAACTTCATGCACGACAAGTTCGCAATCATAGATGGCAGGTACGTAATCACGGGCTCCACCAACTGGACGGATAACGGATTCTTCTTCAACGACAACAATCTGGTGATTATTCATTCGAAGAATATCGCCTCCTCCTACGAGAAGGAATTCGATGAGATGTTCGAGAGGCATCTGTTCGGTCCCGAATCGCCCGCCAATACGCCCTGCTGTTATCTCCTGGATTCCATAAGGGTGGAGGTCTATTTCGCTCCCGAGGATGGGGTTTCCCGTCATATCGTGGAGCTCATAGACGATGCGGAGAAAACTGTCCACTTCATGGCTTTTTCCTTCACTTCCGAGAGGATAGCGAAAGCCATGATAAGGGCCCTCAGGAGGGGAGTGCATGTTTCTGGAATAATGGAGAAGAGGAATCTATCTGACCCCCACAACAGGTATAGAACGCTCAGAAGGGCGGGGGCAGATGTGGTTCCGGACAGGAATCCCCGCATAATGCACAACAAGGTCATAGTAATCGATAGCGCGGTGGTCATCACGGGCTCCTATAACTTTTCCAACAATGCCGACAGGTACAACGATGAGAATGTGGTTATCATATTCGACAGGGACATCGCCCTTGAATATCTGAAATACTACAGGTGGCTGAGGACCGGCAGGTAATACTATCCGGATAAGTGTGCGTGATTTAGAATTTCCCTGCTCCGGCGTCCTTCCGTGCTGTGTATGTGCTGAGAAAACTGCCCGATGCCAGATGACGGGGATTCGCGACTCCATTCTTCGAGACTATAACTCCTCTGGATGAACCCGGATTCATCGATTTCCGCATGGGGGATAGTGTATGTTTTTGCCCGCAGGACGCCCCTTCAGATACAATGAGTGAGCCTGTAAAATTTGCCTCCATGTATTACCTGCTCCTTTCCTCCATCCCGCTGCTCTTCGTATTCCATGGTATCCTGGCCGTAATTCCGTATTCCATGTTCCTCACGTCCTTCAGGTTGAGTTTCTCCAGGGCTCTCGCCGTCATATTCGTCTCCGTGGTTTTCCTTTACAGTTTCTACTATCAGCTGGGTATGCTGGATGTGAGGGAGGCAGGCATCTTCATACTGATTTCCGGTGCACTCGGTGTGATTTCCTACTGGATATACAGCAGGTATTTCGAAGCGGTAAATCTCCTTCTCGCGGGAACATTCATCGGTTTCTTCCTTCCGAAGGGGGGAGGGGCCATTTCCGCTCTGGTTACGGCCATTCTCGTATGGTGGTTCAGGCCTTCCTCCTATATCCTCTTCATCCTCTTCGCATCCCTCTTCTTTGCCTCCTTCCACTTCGTCAGATTCGCCATAAGGTATTACAGGAAGCCGGACCCCAGGAGGGTCACGCTGGATGAGGTTCTGGGAATGATGATTCTGCTCATATTCGTGCCCCACCAGTTGATTCACGTTCTTCTGGGCTGGTTACTATTCGAATTCCTGGATGTCTTCAAGGTATTTCCCGTGAACATATTCGACAGGGTGAAGGGAGAGGGGGGAGTGATTCTGGACGATATAGTGGCGGGAGTTATGGGGGGGATGATATGGATGCTGGCAGAATACTACTTGCCCTGGCTCTGATTATAGCCCATGTCCTCCAGATAGTTATCCCATTCATACCGGGGCACTTTGTTCCTGCTGCTGCCGGCTATTACTTCGGTCTCTGGGGTCTGCCCATAGACTGGACCGGTATGATGCTGGGCTCCCTCCTTGCCTTCTGGCTGGCCCGCCGATTCGGTGAGCCTCTCGTCCTGAGATTCGTGGAGAGGGAGAAGTACGCGAGATTCAAAAGATTCATGGAGGATAAGGGGGTTCTGGGCCTCATGACCCTCTTCCTCATACCGGGGATGCCCAAGGATGCGCTGTGCTTCGTTGCAGGGGCATCGGGAATACGCTTCCGGGATTTCGTGGCCATGGTCGTGTTCATACGGCTTCCCGCCGATTCCATACTGGTCCTCATGGGGGCGGGTCTGAAGGTGGGTTTCAGGGGCTGGTACCTGTGGATTGCTATCGGAGGGGCTGTACTCTTTATCCTGTACTTCATACTCAGCAGGAGGCTGGTGAAGAAATGGAAGATGTGAAGACCTTCTTCGACAGGATTGCTCCCTATTACGACAGAATCGTCCAGATGGCGGGTGCCAAATATGTTCTGTGGAGCAAGTATATCAAACTCCTCCTTTCGCAGAATGCGCCGGGCAGGAGAATCCTGGATATCTCGGCCGGAACCGGCTCCCTCGATGCTCTTCTCGTGAAGGAGGGTTTCGACGTGTATGCCATGGATGTGTCCTTTGCCATGCTGAAGCAATCTCTCCACAGGGGGCTGGGGGGCAGGCTGGTGGCCGGCTCATTCGATGCCATTCCATTCTCATCGGGGGCTTTCGATGCGGCAATATCCACTTTCGACAGTCTGAACACTGTCCTCTCTTCGGATGAACTCCTCCGGGTGTTCCGTGAGGTGCACAGGGTTCTGGTGGATGGGGGAGTGTTCCTTTTCGATATGAACAGTCCTTACTCCTACAGGACGTACTGGGATGGGCTTGAGAGGGTGGATGAGGGGGGTGGAATGATGGTGGTGTGGAGGGCCTTCAGGAATGGAGCCATAACCCGTCTCAGGATAGACATATTCCTCAGGGAAGGGAGATGCTGGAGGCGCATATCCGGGGAGTTGCTGGAGAGGGCCTATCCCCTCAGGACGATAATCGGTCTCCTCAGGAGGGCCGGTTTCTCCAGGGTTATATGCCTGAATCACATGGGATTGAGTCCCTGCGGCAGGAGCACCATGAGGTATCAGATTATGGCCTTCAAAATAGTTTAAACTTTTGACACCGACGGGGCGGTAGCTCAGCTGGGAGAGCGCCTCGTTCGCAACGAGGAGGTCGGGGGTTCGAGTCCCCTCCGCTCCATGCATTTAAAATTGTGGGGACGGGTATGGCGATAAAGTCGGACAGATGGATCGAGGAGATGTCCCTCAGGCATGGGATGATAGAGCCCTTCGAGAAGAGCCTCATCCGGAAGGGCGTCATATCTTACGGCCTCTCCTCCTACGGTTACGATATCCGGGTGGCGGATGAGTTCAAGATATTCACCAACGTGTATTCCGTTATCGTGGACCCCAAGAATTTCGATGAGAGGTCCTTCATAGACTTCAAAGGGGATTACGCCATAATCCCCCCCAATTCCTTCGCCCTTGCAAGGAGCGTGGAGTACTTTCGCATTCCCAGAAATGTCCTGGGATTGTGTATAGGAAAGAGCACGTATGCCCGTGCCGGCATAATAGTGAATATAACACCCCTCGAGCCCGAATGGGAGGGGTATCTCACGATAGAGATTAGCAATACGACTCCCCTTCCCGCGAAGATTTACGCCAACGAGGGAATAGCCCAGATAATATTCCTGGAGGCGGATGAGGTGACCCGCATGTCGTACAGGGACAGGAAGGGGAAGTATCAGAATCAGGCGGGAATAATTCCGCCGATGGTAGAGCGTTAGAGGGGGTTAGCATGGATAAGGATAAGCAGAAGGCTCTCGAAGCCACCCTGAAGGTCGTGGAGAAGGAGTTCGGGAAGGGAACCGTTATGCGCCTGAGCGACAGGGCCAGGGTGCAGGTTCCCGTTATACCCACAGGTTCTCTCACTCTCGATTATGCCCTCGGAATAGGTGGATATCCCCGTGGAAGAATCATAGAGATTTACGGGCAGGAAGCATCCGGTAAGACCACCCTTGCCCTCATGGCCATGGCCGAAGCCCAAAAGCTCGGGGGCTCTGTGCTCTTCATTGATGCGGAGCATGCATTCGACCCCGAATATGCCCGTCTCATAGGGGTCGATATAAGCGATGACAATCTCTTCATAGCGCAGCCCGACTACGGGGAGCAGGCCCTCGAAATCATGGACAGATTCGTCCGGAGTTCCGCGGTGGATTTGATAGTGGTGGATTCCGTCGCGGCTCTGGTGCCCAAAGCGGAACTGGATGGGGCCATGGATGACTCCACGGTGGGGGTTCACGCACGGATGATGAGCAAGGCCCTCAGGAAACTGACCGGTGCCATAAGCAAGACCCGCACGGTGGCCATATTCATCAATCAGGTGAGGGAGAAGATAGGGGTCATGTACGGGAATCCGGAGACCACGACGGGAGGAAGAGCGCTCAAGTTCTTCGCGTCCGTCAGGCTGGAGGTCCGCAGGGGGGAGACCCTCAAGGAGGGCAACACGCCCATAGGCCACCGCATAAAGGTGAAGGTGGTGAAGAACAAGCTGGCCCCTCCCTACAGGGAGGCTGCCTTCGATTTGATTTACGGAGAGGGCATAAACAGGCTGGGTGAACTCTTCGACCTGGCTGTTCAGTTGAAGATCATAAAGAAAGCGGGTTCCTGGTTCTCCTTCGAGGGGGAGCAGATTGCTCAGGGCAGGGAGAAGTCCCTCAAGGTCCTGAGAGAGGACTCCGCCCTCAGGGAGCGCATAGAAAGGGCCGTACTGGAGAAGTTAAAAGGAGAACAAGGGGGAGAAGATGGAAGACAGGAAGGAGAAGAGGAATAACAACATAAAGTTCACCCGCAGGATAAGGGCGGGGAGGAGAACGTACTATCTGGATGTGAAGGTGAACAGTAAGGGGGAAAACTATCTGGTGATAAGCGAGAACAGGAAGACAGAAGAAGGGGTAAAGCGTCAACTCATAATGATTTTCCCGGAAGATATCGACAAGTTTTACGATGCCCTTCAGGAGGTCAGGGAATATCTGTAGGGGGCGTTTGCCCTCTATTTAAATCTCCCTCTCCATGTAAATCAGAAGCACGAACATGTATGCCGATATCAGGAAGAGGGCCAGGAGCACCCATTCGATTTTGAATTCCAGGGAGCCCTGAACGCATGCTATGAAGAAGGGCACGTACAGGGGAAGGGACAGGATATAGAAGGAGAGGGTTCTGAAAGTGAGCCTTATGGTGATGAGGGATATGAGGAGACCTATTACGGCTATCCCTGCAAGTCCTATCAGAAAGAAGAGCCAGAAGGAAAGGGGGA
The DNA here is from genome assembly GCA_015494735.1 of Caldifarciminota bacterium. GTDB lineage: Bacteria > Hydrothermota > Hydrothermia > LBFQ01 > DSFT01 > S143-66. Next base: position 12,226 of record WGAQ01000105.1, read on the forward strand.
ACATCTTCTGGACCCTGAAGAGGACCACTATGGCGCTCAGGTTCACGAAGGAGGCCAGAATCAGGTACAGGAAGGTGGATAGAATCTTGGAAAGGGCTATGTGGCCGTGGGTGAGAGGGGACATGAGAACGCTGTGTATGGCTTCATCCTCGAATTCATCCTCCACCACCTTGAGGGTGAACTGGGAAGCATTTATGAAGTTCACCGCCCAGAACATGCCCACCGCCATGTCCCGTATATACTCGAGCGGGATTGCCAGCGACAGGATGAAGATCAGGAGTATGTTGTTTATGATGAAAGCCCACAGATAGCTGGAGGAGCGAAGGGGCAATAGTAAATCCTTATATATCAATCTCCACATGGCTCTTCACTCCCAGGTCCTCGTGGGTTGCTATGACCACTATGCGGTCCTTCATGGAGGAAATCAGTTCACCAAATATCCGTCTGGAGCTGGAATCCAGGGCAGTGGTGGGCTCGTCCAGAAGATACACGGGAACATCCTTCATAAGGACTCTCACGAGTCCCACCTTCTGCAGATTCCCCCGCGACAGTTTCTTCAGTGGATAATCCAGATATTCCGACAATCCGAATTTTTCCACCATGTCCCGGTAATTCCCTCCGTGGATGCGGGCGAAGAAGTCCAGGTTCTCCTTCACGCTCATGTGCAGGTACAGGCCGGTCCTGTGTCCCAGGTAGGATATCATATCCCGTGCATCCCGCGGAGGCCTGCCCATCACCCTCACCGTTCCGCGGGTGGGCCTCTCTATTCCTGCTATGATGCGCAGAAGGGTGCTCTTTCCCGAGCCATTGGGCCCCCTGATTACGGTTATCCCTTCCGCTATCTGGAGGCTCAACTCTTCGAAAACCACTCTGGAACCGTACCTCTTGTGAAGTCTTTCCAGTTGAATCATTCTTTTTAGAAGAGCCCCCGAAATGCGGGGGCAGTGCAGTTTATTCTTCCTTCTTCTCTTCGGTTTCGGTTGTGCCCTTCTGCTTCTTCTGCAGGTACATGAGAACCAGAATCAGCACTATGGCAGCCAGAGCCACCAGCACGTACTTGTATCTGGAGAGGAGGTCCGACATACCCCCCGCACCGCCCGTGGAGGCTTCCAGGGTGAAGGGGGAATTCCCTCCATACACCACCAGGGTTATGTTGCCCATTGGTTGTTCGCCCTGCGGGGTGAGGCCGCTGACCTTATGCTTCAGCCTCTTGGGAACTGCGAGGGAGTACTGTATGGCTCCGAAATCCCTGTGCATCTTGAGTTTCTTGCTCACCGCATACACGAATCCCACGATGTTGTTGGCGTTGGGGACCACGAAGGGACGGATGAAGAGGGTATCGCCCACTATCTCCACCGTATCCGTGGGGAGTCCGGTGTATCTGAACCCTGTGAAGCCGTGGGGAAGTACCACCTTTATGATGGGATTCGCCGGAATGGAGGCTTCCTTGCCCTGCTTTGCGAGGTATATATTCTCCGATACCACGATGAGGGTGTCCTGGTCCACCACGAAGGCATCGTATCCGATTATGGAGATGTCCTCGGATTTGTTGTTCACGTTGTAAACCAGTATCTTCTCATCCCCCTTCAGGGGAAGGGTGAGGACCGGACTGAAGAAGTCGTATCCCTTGTATTTGACCTGTATTCCGATGTTCTTTACGGTGGTATCCGTGACGTCGAAGTTCAGTTTACCATTCTTCACGACTCCGCTGTCTATGACCATAGCCCTTCCATCGGGATATATCCCGTAAACGACGGCATAGGCACTGTCAACGGGTTGCCCCGTCGTTGCATTCTCGACGGGCAGCGTCAAACCTGCCAGGAGATAAATTATCATCATCTTCACTCTATCCCCGCTATGATTTCACCACCATCCACGTGTATTACATTTCCTGTCATCCAGTCGAAGTCCCTCGAGGTGAAGCCTGCGATGGCCCTGGCAACGTCCTCCGGTGTGGTGAGTCTTCCGGAGGGATTCCTCTTGAGGGTGAATTCCACGATGTTCTCGTGTCCCGGAATCTTTCTGAGGGCCGGGGTGTCCGTTACACCTGCCATTATCGCATTGGCGGTTATGCCGTATGGGGCGAGTTCGAGGGCCAGTTGCCGTATGTGGCTCTCTATGAGGGCTTTGGCTCCGGAGACAGCCCCGTAGTGCTTGGTGACCCTGAGACTTCCCTCGCTGGTCATGGCGAATATGCGACCTCCGGGGGACAGGAACAGGTTCCTGTAGAAGACCTCCTGCGTCCAGTAAACCAAAGTGTTGGCCATGAGGTGAAGGGTCATCTCCAGTTGCTTGCGCTTTATGGCATCCTCCCTCTTCTCTGCGATGAATGGAACGAGGGTTCCGAAGGCTATGGAGTGCATCAGAACGCGAATCTTCGCATCGGGATATTTGCTCTGGAATTCGTCCAGGACCTGAATCATCTTCTTCTCATCGCCGGCATTTATGTTGAAGAATTCGGCCTTTACCCCGTTCTTCTCCACCTCCTCTTTAGTCTTTATGGCATTCTCGATGGTGGCTTTCGTGTCGAAGTGAATCCCGAGGATATGAAAACCTCTGCGGGACAGCTCTATGGCTGTTGCCCTTCCAAAACCACTGGATGCACCCAGTATTAATGCCCAGTCTTTCATAAGGGAAAGTTTAAAGTGATGAAAATTTTATCCCTTTTTCTCCTCGATGGTCCTTATCACCCGGGCCGGAACCCCCGCCACTATGGTGTTGGGAGGGACATCCCTGTTCACGAGGGACATGGCCCCCACTATCGCCCCCTCCCCGATGGTGACTCCGGGAAGGATTACGCTGTGGACACCGATGAATGCATTTTTCTTTATGACCACCTTTCCAACTTTCACATCCTCATCCTGGGCGTAGTACATGGAGTTGTCGTGGGCCAGGATTATGGACATGGCAGCGATGGTGACGTTGTCCTCTATCTCCACCATGTGGGGATGTACGTTGTCTATTATGCAGAAGTAGCCGATTTCCACATTCTTACCTATCTTCACTCCCCTGAGCCTGTGGAAGAAGACGCGCAGACTCTTGTGGGGGGCGAACCACGCGAGCCCCTGAACGAGAACGGACACTATTCGCCTCCATATATTTCCCCTAGCCAGTTTCTTCCTCTCGTCCATGCCCGGATAATTTTAACTCCTTCCCGGTGATTTGCTACTCCTTCGCTTTCCGGGGTGCCTGTGCGAATACGATTGTCACAGTGTTGCCTTCAAGCCGAAGGGATGCTCCTTCCAGTTTCCCGACCAGGATGTCGTATATCCTCTCTGCATCGTCGGATGCCAGTACCTCTATCTCCCCGTATCCTCTTCTGTACCTCTTCAGTTTCATGTGCTCCAGTCCCCTGATGCTCTTCCTGAGAATGTCCCTCAGATTCTTCATCAGAGCCTCATCGCCCCCCTTCACTATTATTATGGTCAACGACCTGCCGGATTTCCATTCATCTATCAGGTTCCCCTTCACCTCCCGATAGGCGTTTTCCAGAAAGGTGTTTCTGATTCGGGTATTCATATTCGGATATGCCTTCTGATTGCTGTATGAGGCCACCACCTCCCCGCTTCTCCTGTCGATTATTCCTGCGGATATGTGGAGGATAATCAGTCGCAGGGGAGCATCGTATCCCGTTTCCCTTGTCTCCCATTCCTCTCCGAAGTCCACCCTGAGGACGAGGTCCGGTTTCCTGTGCGTCGTGTCCTCGATTACTGGAAATCCATCTTCTCTGAGGCGTTTTACGAA
>WGAQ01000106.1 GCA_015494735.1 Caldifarciminota bacterium
AAAACACTTCAGGAGGTACTCCCACGGTTGACAGGGGGAGGGTTAACCTGTATAATTTTCAAAACGCCCTTGATTTATACAAGCAGTAGGTTGAAAAGAGGCTTGGTCGGAGAGATACCCAGTGGGAATTGGCGACTTGGACGCTTTTTGCTTTGCCTGTTTGATTGTTTCGTGCGTCGGAGAGATACCCAGTGGGAATTGGCGACTTAATCAAATCATATCTAAATAATGGAATGTAATGTGTCGGAGAGATACCCAGTGGGAATGGAAACGGGCCCCTCCAGAAGGATTAGGGCCCGGGGGGTGACCGTCGGAGAGATACCCAATGGGAATGGAAACACTGTTGGAACAACCAAACTGCCAGACATACCTATACGTCGACGAGATACCCAATGGGAGATGGGGGTTCTTATCTCTTCCGTTTTTCGCTTCTTCTCTGTATTCCGGAGAGGGCTGGATGTATGTGGGGGCTGTGTTCCGGGATTTGCGTTGAGCGATTTCTGGAGGGATATGTTGGGGTGTGTTTGAAGTTTTTGACCCCGAGGTTAAAATTTGGGAGATGGTTCAACCCTTTTACATCAGGGAAGTGAAGAAGAGAAACGGTGTCATAGAGGTGCATCTCGAGGACCTTTACTCCCTGAATATCCCGGAATTGAGAGAAGAGGTTCTGTGGGATGTTCTCAGGAAACTCCGTGGTATAGGTGTTGTGCCCATCAGTTTTCAGATTCTGAGGTTCGATATCCGCAATACCACCCTGTACAACGTTGCCAAATTCATGGCCTCCAATTATGAGCGTATAAGACCCATTTACAAGGCCATAAAGAGTTCCCTTAACAACAGACCCGTGGTGGCGGAAATCCCGGGGGATGTGGATGTTTCGCTTGCCGAATCCTTCGTGAATAGGCTGATTCAACTTTCCTCCGCCGGTATCCTGAACGGTGTCGAATTCTATAAAGAGAGCAGAATAATCAGAATAGAAAGCATGCCCGATTCGTATTTCCTCACCGGAGGATGGCTCGAACTTGCCCTTGCGGATGCCATTACCAGTCTGTGCCCCTTCCGGGAATTCGTCCTCATGAAGAATCTGAAGTTCAGATTCAAGAATGTCAATAATGAGGCGGATATACTCCTCCTGAGCGACAGGGGCAATTTCCTCTTCGAAACCAAGACCACCCTTCGCGTGTCGGACCTCGAATCCCTCTGCTATAAATTGCTCCGCATCGGCAATATCCTGAGAATTGCTCCCGAGAGGATATTTCTGGTCGTTCCCTCCATGGAGGACCTGATAGATGAGGGAAAACAGATGGATGCATCCGAAGACGGAGAGATAAGTGGGTGCCCCGGCATCAATATAATGACCCTCGATAACATCAAAGGCATCCTTACGAAGCGATTTTACGACATCCTTATCTCGGGGGATACGACGGAGTACTGACGCCTTCGGGAAGGTTTTAAACTTTCCAACTATATGAGAGACTGGTTGTGGTTCTTCATCAACATCGTAATGGTGACCCAGCTGGTGGTTATTAGAATACTGGACATACATCTCAATCCCATCGTTATGACCATACTTTCGGGAATGGCTGTCATAGGGGCAGGAACCATCCTCTCTCTGGCTTCAGAGGTGGCACAGAAAGACCTGCCCCGCAGTTTCGCCACCATCATACTGGCCCTTATAGCAATCCTTCCAGAATATGCGGTCGATATATACTTCTCCTACAAGGCGGGGGTGGACCCCCAGTACGCCAGATACGCCCTTGCCAATATGACGGGAGCCAACAGACTGCTGGTGGGCATGTTCTGGCCCCTGGTGGTCTTCGTGTATTACATGGCGTTTCGCAGGAGACTGGTTCGACTTGGAAACATCAGTCTGGAACTGGTTTTCCTCCTCATCGCATCTCTCTACGCATTCTTCATAGCGCTGAAGGGGAGCATAACCCTCATCGATGCGGTGATTCTGGTGGGCATATTCCTCTTCTATTCCCTGATGGCCATGAGGCAGGCGAAGATAGAGCCGGAAGTGGAGAACGAAGTGGCCGAATTCCTCATAGACCTCCACAAGCCCGGAAGAATAACCCTCAACTCCTTCCTCTTCCTCTTCGCCGCCATCGGTATTCTGGCGGCAGCAGAACCCTTTGCGGAGGGATTGATAGAGACGGGAAAGATACTGGGCATAAACGAATTCTTCCTGGTGCAGTGGCTCGCACCCCTCGCATCCGAATCCCCCGAATTGATAGTGATAATAATCCTCACCCTCAGGGGATACTCCAGCTGGGGAATCGGCGCCCTCGCTTCCTCCGAAGTGAACCAGTTGACCCTCCTGGTCGCCACCATACCCGTTGCATATTCCATCGGCGCCGGACAGGTTCTGTCCTTCCACCTCGACCATCTGCAATCCGTCGAAATGTTCCTGACCGCTGCCATCTCCTTCCTGGCCCTGACCCTCGTATCGGACAGAATATTCACCCTCTGGGAGGCCACATTCCTGTTTCTGGCCTTCTTCCTGACCGCCGTCTATCCAACGGAAATGGTCCACAAGGTGGGCTCTGCCATTATCCTCGCCACCGCCGTCTTCCTCATCATCACAGGTCGCAGATACAGGGACTGGTGGGAAGCCTTTAATAAGGTCTTCCGTTTATAATTTCCTTCCATCATGTGGGTTTTCCTCGCGCTGATTCTGCTAACTCTGTATGTCAGATATTTCAACCGCAACAGGGTCGTGTATGGATTATTTGCGCTGGCCGGACTCTTTGCCCTTCTCAGTATCCTCTCCTACAGTCCGGGTCAGGACCCCCTGCTGAACTGGGGCGGCGTGGTGGGATACAGCTTTGCCGAATTCCTTCTCAAATACCTGACCCGCATCTTTTCCCTTCTACTCGTGGCGGCAATCGTGGTCTTCCCCATACTGCCCGAAAGATACCTTAAACCCTTCTTTTATGCCCTTGCCGGGCTGTTTTTGATACAGTTGCCCTTCAGGTGGTCATATCTGAGGGAGTTGCTTGGAATATTCTCATATCCCGCTGCTTTTACGGCAGGGGCCGCCCTTCTCCTCCTGTCCTTTGCCGATTTCAGGAGAGTCAACATCCTGGACATCGTGCGTGGAATCTACCGCAGGGAGAAACCCGCGGGCGAGACTTATGGGCCCGTTCCACAGCCCGTGGAGGAGGATTCAAAGGAGGCGGAAACCGGGCTTGAAGAAGAGGAGGTGGAGTTCATCCATCATGCAGACGGGGATGAGGAGAACATAATCGAGGAGGTCCAGCAGCCAGAACCTGCACGGAAAGAGGAGAAGAGAAACTGGTTCGAAAATCTGTTCAACGTCGAAAGGGTGAGGAGTGCTCA
>WGAQ01000107.1 GCA_015494735.1 Caldifarciminota bacterium
CGGAAGACAGGAGAAAGTTCCCGTTGCTTCCCATCCAGTTGAAGCCAGAGGCAAGGTGAAAAGTTCGGGGAAGGGATTTACTGACCTGAAAGTTCCCGTCCATCAGGAGTACGCTTCCCGACGTGAGGATGAGAAGATGCTTTCCATAGGGAAGAACATCCCTTACCCCTCCGAGGATAACCTTCCCGGACGCGAATCTGAGAACCCCATACCTGTCCACATAGAGGATGCTGTCCGAAAAGGAAACCACCCTGACACCGTACATCTCCACCGGCGTCAGAGTATCCCGGAGGATGAAACTATGGCTCCCCATCAGAGAAATGGGGGAGAGGAGAATACCGGTGGAGGGAGAGTAATCGGAGAATGCACCCCTGACGGGGACCTTCACCACGGTGGATTCCTTCATCAGGTACACTATCAAAGGGCTCTCCATGTCGCTGGTAAGGAAGAATATGCTGTCCCCGGACACTATGGCCCTGCGGATGCTCAACGTATCATACAGGAGAGGCACGAATCCCGTGTCGGTCAGGAGGTTGGCGTCAGCCAGAATGGAGTAGGTATAGGGAGTCTCGTAAATCACATTCAGGGATGAAGCAGAGATGTCCCACTCCTCCTGAGCAGTCCATATAACCGTGAGAACGAGTACCATAACGCCCCGGGCGGTGAAATTTTAAAGGAAGATTCCGGCCTTTACTGACCCATTGTGGTTTTATACGCCTTTATCGCCCTCCTGAGAGCCACTTTGAGCATTCCTATGGAAGGTGTTTCGGTGGAGACAACCATTATATTAACATCAGCATCGACCCTCTCCACGAGGATGTACCCATATTTCGATTCGATGATGAGACGATCGGTGGAAGATATACCCATGTGCTGAAGTGTGGTAATGGCAAGGCTCACTATACCGGCTCCGACTGCGGAAAAATACTCATCCCACGGGACCTCTTCGTCGATCCTCCTCCCCTCGAAATCCTGTATGGTATTCAGGAGGGGAAACCCCTCTCGCGTGAAGATGACGAAGCCCAGAAGGCCGGGCACGGTTCGCCTGATGCTCTCCAGTTTTTCGACCAGTTCATCCATTATATCCTGCCAGTTCGATGCCTAATTCTTTGCATATTCCTTCATCAGACTGTTTATGGCCGCTCTCACGTAATTCCTGAAAAGGGCTCTGCTCATTCCCGTGGCCCTTTCCACTGCGTGGAAGAATGTCCTGTGCATCTCGTCCGACAGGAGTATCACGAATATCATTCCAAATTTTTCGAGTGCGGAGATTATTCTCTTAGCTTCATCCTGCGGAAACTTTTCCTCCACGAAAGGCCTCATGTATCGGATAATCTTTATCAGAACGGTGGCACCCGCATAGAAGGATATCTCGTTCTTCACGCTCACAAAAGCAAGGTCGGTTATGGGTCCCAGGTCCTCCAGATTCAGCGCTCCGGCAATACCCTTCAGTCTTTCCAGAACATCGCGGGCGATATCCTCATCCAGACCCATTATCTCCCTGAATTCGTCGAAGTGCTCATCTATCACCCTGCTTATGGTACCCAGAAGGAACTGACTGTTCCTCTTAAGAAGTTCCACATCTTCCTGGCTGATGGACAGGGCCACCATCTCCTTCATGTGCTCTCTGATATCATCCTGCCTTATCCCGCTCATACCAGTTCTCCTTCGCTCCTTATATACTCTTTTATCTTCCTGCGGGCGCTATCCACGGCCATCCTGACCAGACCCACCGGAACATCCGGATAGGATATGGCCATTATGCCAACATCCTCACTCACCTGCTCCACTATGACGTTGCCCTTCGGGGACTCCACCAGCAACTTGTCCAGAGGAAGCATCCCCATCTGCTCCAGGGTTCTGCGGGCGAGGGACAGGATACCGGCTCCTATGGCCGCGAAGAATTCCCCCTCCCCCACATCGTGAAAGTCCCCCCTGAACATATCCCCGAATTCCACGGTGCTGACCACGGGGAATCCATCCCTCGTAAAGACCACAAAACCCGCTATCCCCTGAGTTCTCTCTTGGAGGTCATGGAGCACCCGCTTCAGCCCTGATTCAATGCCTCCGTACATAACCCACCTCCTTTTTCAAATCCAATCAATAGAACACCTTAATGGTATTTGTCTGCATATTGTGTATAAAGTTTACACCGACTGACGGGTTTTTTCAAGTAGAACATGTAAAAAGTAAAAGTCCCTGATTTTAAGAAATTTCAAGCATTTTCGCCTCCGAACTGCAAATGGTTTGCAAAAACTCATTAAGTGATTACTCATCAACTTTCAAGTCCCCTGATTTATGAACCCTTAGGAAAGAACCGGATGGTCATTGAAATTTTTTCGAAAATTGAGGCAATTCCGAAAATAGGCGTGGCATGAGAAAAAGAGCATCGAATATGTGCTCTATTTGGAGCAGGGTGCCGACCCCGGATGTATGAATCCTCACCCCTCGAAACCGGGTCCGCTTTTGCACCCGGATGAATCTTCCTTTAAAATTTGGGTCCTGCGGGGCGTTAGCTCAGCTGGGAGAGCGCCGGCATGGCATGCCGGAGGTCGGGGGTTCGAATCCCCCACGCTCCACTTCAGATTTTCCACATCTTCCGCAGGAGTATCAATCCCCTCCTGACCCACGTCTTGGCTGTATTCTCGTTGGTTCCCATTATGCGGGCAATTTCCCTGTACGAATAGGAATAATTGAATCTGAGAAGAAGGGCCTCCCTGTATCTGGGAGGCAGATTCGCCACCATATCCTCTATATTCCGACCCCTCACCTCATGGGGGGATGGAAGTATCTCCTCTAAATCATCTATATCGACCACCTCCCTGCGTTTCCGGAAGTGGTCCATCATGAGATTATGGCATACGCGGAACAGCCAGGAGGGAGCCCTCGATTCGTCCACCCTGTCTATATTCTTCCAGAGTCTCACATAGGTCTCCTGCACCGCGTCCAGAGCCTCCTCCTCATTGCGAAGAACCCTCAGGGCGTACGAGTAGAGGCCATCTCTGGTGGAGTGGTATATGCGCTCGAATTTCGCCCTGAGGGACATGTTATCACTCTATCCGGAATATCCACTTGAACAGGGCACCGAACCCCAGGATGGAAAGCATCACCACATAGACTCCGAACATGAAGGAAAAGACGAATTGCAGACAACAGATATCCACTGGCACGAGGGAAACCAGTATATCTATCAGTTTGAATATTGCAGCCACCGCCACGCCCACCGTCAAATCCATCCACTCATTCCACTCCCTGTCCAGATTCCGGCGCACCATCCGCCCCACATAGACCATCCCCGCATCCACCGCCACGAAGAAGGCCAGAACGATACCTATCAGATAAAGGGGTATGAGGAGTATTCCCACGACACTGATGATGAGCAGGAGAAGGACGGGAAGAATCAAAATGTAGGAAATCACCCCGAAGAGGACCACCCTTCCGGTATCCGCCTCGATGGAATCGGCCATGCGAAGGACGAAGCCCTTCAGTATGAGGAAGAAGATGTAGAACAGGAGCACCAACACCAGAAGGCCCAGCAAATCTCCCACAGCACCGGAGGGATGGAAGGTGCCCCTTCCGGGAGTGGCCTTCGTATTCTCACCCATCATCATCAGACTGTTGTTGAGGATTCCCTTGATGAGCATATTCAGAACGGAGCCGGATACCTTGGAAACTTCCCCCTTTATGGTTCCCCCGTTGTTCACAAGAGAGCCTGCCACAAGGGTCAGGTCCCCCTCCACCACGGCACCCGAATCCAGAATCAGGTCTCCCCCCACGATGGAGACATCCCCATCCACCACGCTCCCCGGATACATGTGGACATCCCCGGAGACCACATCCACGCTCCCCCTGACCCTTCCCAGTATCTCCAGACTTCCCTTGACCAGGGAGACATCTCCATCCACGATTCCCTCCACCCTCACATCCTCCCCCACCAGGTCGAGGGAAGCAGATGTATCGGAAACCACGTACAGATTAATTAACAGTATCAGCATACCTCTCCAACCTCCTTTTCACCATTATGGCCATCACGATAGATAGAAGGACGAGGCCCCACAGAGCATCGAGGGGATTTACGAAGTGAAACAGCAGCGTGAAAACACCCACCAGCAATTCCATACCCCTGACCATCAGGGAAATCAGGAGCTTCCCGTTCATGTACTCCATCAACCACAGCATGAGGCGGGAAGTCAGACCCGGCAGTAGAATCAGGATTGCAACCACGAAGAAGGAAAATGCAACAGCTCCAATAATGGGATAGGGCCGGTGAATCCCCACGCGAGATTCCACCATCGCATCCAAACTTCCAGGAGCCTGAATGGGTGGAAGCTCTTCCAGACTCCGCACGATGGACACGTACGCCCTGTAGTTGTCCATGCATATATCACAGGACTCGAGATGCTTTCTGACCCGCTCCCTTTCGCGGGAATCCATATCCCCCTCGATGTATGCTATGAGCACTTCGTCCGATATGTGTCTCATGGCTTCACAATAATATACGCTCCTGAGTGCCGATAAGTTTCACATGTGGAAGAGCGGGGAGGAATCCCCGCAGGAAAAGGATTATCTCACTATGGTCTTGAATTTCCGTCCATCGAGGTTCACCACGTACACACCGGTGGACAGTCTCGCGGGAATTCTCAGGACGCCGGTACCCGTGCCGACATGGATGGTCCTGTTCACCACGAGCCTTCCATTGACAGAGTACACGCGAACCGCAATATCCCGGGGCTGATTCAGGTTGTACCTGATGACGATACCATTCCTGTCCATGGATGCCAGCTTCACGAAAGCGGGAAGAGCCACTTCTCCGGATTCCACTATCTGGACGAGGTCGGTGGAGCTCCTCGGCAACAGGGTGTAAAGTCCGGAAATCGTATAGACGTATCCGGTAACGGTGTACAGGTCACCGATTGCAGGGATTCCCCATGCGGTATCCACCCTGAAGTAAATCGTATCCACACCATTGGTGGCCTGAACCATGAAGAAATCCCCGAAGCTGGTGGTGTCGTATCCCGTCACCATCAGGCTCTCCACCCTCACCAGTATGTGCTCGTAAGCCTCGGCCAGTTCGGGCTGGTAATCGTAGTAGGTGGATGTGCTCGACGTATCCAGATAACCGGCAGACACTATCATGGGACCGGGAAGGGTGTTGCCCGTATCCACGACCAGAACCCTGACGGTATCGAAGACCACGAGTCTGGTATTGCCTTCGTATTCATCCACATATCCCGCCACCAGTATCCTGTCTCCCGGATTCAGGAAGGAGGGCAATCCCTGAGGGAAGTATGCATAGAGGCCATAGTAGGGTCCATAAGGCATATCGAAGAGGAAGAGACTGCTATCATTCACAACGCCGATGTCCTGTACGGTAGCATAGAATTGAACGGTATCACCCGAAAGCAAGCTGGAGTAAGTGGAATCCATATCCTCCTGAATCGTATTCATGGCGATGGTGGGAAGATTTATATCGTAAGGACCCCTTGCGAGGAGTTTGTATTCTCCATACGAATATGTGTTTATTCCGCGAGCGCTGATGAAGAATCCCACAGGCAGGGAATCTATGTTGCTCTTGGAGAGCAGTGCAGTTCCCGTGGGGTCGGAGATGTAATAGTAGTAAGTGGCTTCGGAATCTATGGAAACCTTAGGCAGGTAAACCATGACCCCCTCGTACATCTCGGCCGTATCGGGATTATCGTTGGATATCATGGAAGCAGTTATGGTATCGACCGCAAAGGCGTTGCCATGGGACAGAACGAGGACATCGCCCATGCTGACTGCCACTATCTCCGTGTATCCATAGAACTCCGTAACCAGACCCGTCAGGTAAACCTTATCCCCTATCTGCAGGTTGCCGAATCCACCCGTCGTGTCCAGCAGGTAAACCATAATTCCGCTGTAGGGACCACCTTCGGGCATCTGAATGTGAAAGCCAGAGGAGGATTTTGCACCTATGGAAGTAACCACTCCTATGGTGGTGACAGCATATCCGGCGTAGGCAGAGCTGTCGGTTCCGGGTATCAGGGTCCCCTGAATCTCGGCTATGGAGTGGAACGGGGCGGGAGGCCTCTTGAAGAGTATGACCGTGGAATCGAGGGGTATGTGCTCATAGGGACCGCCATCGTAAACGTACTGTATGTAATTTCCTCCGGTGGTATCCGCCGCCTGTATTCCTATGGTCGTGGAAGCGGCATAGTTCTCATCGAGGTCCAGATACTGCATCTTTATATCGCCGTTGTCGTAAAGTATCACCTCGAAGAACTGGGGAACCGATGAGCCATAGTGGGGAACGCTATCCCACTGAACCACGAGGCATGCCCCCGAATACGCATCGGGGCAGTCGGTAAAGGACTGATAGTACACCTCCCCGAAAGAGGAGGGATCCAGGTCATCCCATAGGACTGCTATGAAGTCATTGGTTCCCGAGGGAATGGGTCCATTGACGGGATTGACGTTGGCGAATAGATTGAAGACCAGAGCACCGTTGGCCCCTATCCTGACGGTGTCGTAGGTGCTGGTGTATATGGGGAAGGAGAATCCTATAGGTACATTCACCTCTCCATCATCAGTGAGATAAGTTGGTGTACCCGTAGCCTTTATATCCACCCATTCCATCGGGATAGAGTCCCCATCCTGGGTGGACAGGTATATGTATCCGTACCCATCAGGGCCCCCGCTCAGCAAACTTACACCAGCCACTATATACTCTATCATATCTCGCCTCCCATTTTCAGAGGGAATTTTAAAAGTTTTTCGACCAGATGCAAACCATTTCTCTACCTGAATGGTAGGTTATTTGACAGAATCCACTGACCCAGAGGAGCTTCCTTTAAAATTCTCCCATGAGAAGATTAGTTGCAGGTGCGCTCATCGCTACTCTGGCAATTCCCGGCCTCACCTTTGCAGGCAGATACTCCTCCTCCACCAAGATATATGTCCAGCAGAACAACTGGGAGAAGGCTCTCCAGTCCATCGAGAAGTGGAAGGAGGAGGACCCCAAGAGCGCAGAACCATACCTGTGGGAAGGGTACGTATATACGAGAAAGGAAGAGTACATAAAGGCAGCAGATGCCTTCTACAGAGCATATCAGAAGGACCCCAAACTATTCGAAGACCCCAGGAAACTGGAAAAGAAGCTGTCCATCACCGGTCAGGTCCTCATGAATCTCCAGAATATGAGCATAGCCATCCTGAACGGAGCCATAGAATCCTACAATCAGGGAAACATAGACCAGGCCATAAAGTACCTGGAATTCCTGATAAAGATAAATCCCGGATATGCGCAGGCATATCAGATTCTTACGAGCCTTTACCAGATAAAGGCCCAGAAAGCCCCCAGCGATTCCGTGGCCCTCGAATATCTGAAGAAGGCACGCGAGGCCCTGGAAGCATATCACAAGTTGAATCCCGATGACCCGAGGGCCAACTACTTCCTGGGCAAGTTCTATTACGACGAGGCCGTATTCCTGGCCTCCAAGGGCGATACCACAGCGTACAGGGAGAAGATGGATAAGGCCCTCAAGTATCTGAAGAAGGCCCTGGATATGGGATACGAAGATGCCAACTACGATTACGGTATGGCCCTGTCCGACCTCGGGAAGAATGAGGAAGCAGTGCAGTACTTAAAGAAAGCCGCCGAAAAGAACCCCGACAAGTTCGAAGTATGGTTCAATCTGGCAATCGTTGCCATAAAGGCAGGGGATAAGGACACCGCCCTCGAGGCCCTGAAGAAAGCAGTGGAATTGAAGCCCGATGACTACACGAGCAACTACCTGCTCTCCGTTCTCCTGACCGAAAAGAAGCAGTACGAGGATGCCCTTAAGTACGTGGAAAAGGCCCTATCCACAAAGGAAACCTACGAGGCATACGAGCAGAAAGCCCTGATACTCAGGGAACTGGGCAGGAGCGACGAAGCCCTTAAGGCCATAGAGAAGGCTGAAGCCATAAAGAAGGGCAACAAATGAAGCATGGGGGGAGAACACCCCCCTTTTCAGTGCCTCTTCTCCAGTTTCTCCGCCTGATCGTACAGGAAGGTGAGAAGGAGAGGAATCTGTAGGGTTATGTCTGCGTCGGATATATCCTCCTCCTTCAGGGCTGTCGTCAGTTCCGACAGGACATCCAGCAGCTCCATGTAGAATGCACGAGCATCGAGCTCCCCCTTCTTCCTTCTTTCAACGAGTTCATCTAACTTACTCATTATCTCCCTGCCCTTCATTTCCTATCTCCCGGTGGATATGATACCCGATATCCTGTTAATGGCACCGGGGACCACCAGGTTAAGCATACCGAGGTTTATATCCTTGTGGGTGGCTATAGCGAGAATGGCCACATCCTTCACAGCATAGCAGAAGATTCTTCCATCCGTGAAATCCACGGATATGCCCTCGAATTCTCCGGTCCTGAGTTCGGGCCCCATCCTCTTTGCAAGAGCAGCCAGCGCGGATACCATGGCAGAAATCCGGTTCTTCTGTTCCACGGATTCCACATCGGAAACTATTGGGAGACCATCGGGACTGGCAAGAACTATTCCCTTTATACCGGGGACCTCCTTTTCTATCTCATCGAATACTTCCCTCACCATTTCCTCAATATTAACCATGGAATCACCTCCTTTCTTTTGCTTTCAAATACAGCTCGAAGAAGTACACTATAAAATCCAGAACCGACTTCCTGTCTATGGCCAGCACGGGCCTGACGCGAGAGGGCTCCACTTCCAGATATTCGGCGATGAAATCGGGGTCCCATGCGGGCTGTATGTCGTTCTTCGTAATACCCACAATGTAGGGGATGGGAAATCGACTCAAAACATGGTCCAGTATTTTCCTGGCCAGGGGAAATGTGGAGGGATTGGTGCTGTCCACCAGGAGGATGAACCCGATGGCTCCCTCGGAGAGGATGTCCCACATGAAGGAGAATCTATCCTGCCCCGGAGTACCAAAGAGATGAATCTCGTCATCCCCTATGTGTATTAAACCGTAGTCCATTGCCACGGTAGTGGTTTCCTTCCCTATATCTATTGTGCTCCTGACATCCGTATCCACCACAGGTATCTCCGATATATTCTTGATGAAAGAGGTTTTCCCGGCGCCAACGGGACCGGTCACCAACACCTTATATATCCTGCTCATCTCCACCCGACCTCCTCAAGAGGAAAGAAATCTTCCTGTAAAGGCGCTTCACCCTGTTCAAAATCCCCTCATCCACTCCCCTGCGCCTTACCTTCACGATTTTAAGCACCCTGAGCCTGTATATCATGTATTTGGTCCATTCGAGCGGAAGGTTCAACTTCCGTGATATTTCCAGAGGACTGGCTCCCTTCTTAAGAAGATAGTATGCATCCTTTATGAATTCCACCAGTTCCGCATTCCCGCTTTTCGAAAGGAGATGGTTCAGACGCTCCCTGCCCCCGTCATCCATAACAAATGGAACCCTGTCGCCTATGGTATCCAGACTGAACCTGTTCAGTTCATCCTTCTTAACCGCACTCTCCAGAATGAGCAAGCTCACTGGAATCTTCTCTCCGATTTCTTCCACCTTCCCCCTGTAGAACCTGAAGGGAGAATCCCTGTCGCTCAGAACATCCATTAGAATGGCCATGTAATGAGTCTTATTTGTCAACTTTCTGCCCCTGAATTCCATACCGGAAACGAAACCATCTTTGATGTATATCCTCACATCCTTCCCCACCTCCAGCACCCCCTCCTTATTCTCCACCAGCCCAAGCACTTCATCAGGGGCTATGTCCTTGAAGGTGCCGAATAAGGCCATAACCCTCCTCCCATGAACACTTTAAATCCATACCTGATAATCCTTCAAAAAATGTGCACTCCGTAGCTCCGGGGAACACTTTTCCAGCAGGTAATGTTAAAGTATGTGCTATAGTAATCGGATGGTAAAATTCGATTCGAGGTAAGTTATTGGCTCCAAAAGAGAAGCC
>WGAQ01000108.1 GCA_015494735.1 Caldifarciminota bacterium
GGCAGCAGAGCCACCAGCATCGAAGGGGGGATATCCTACACCGTGGGCAGGTGGAAGTTCTTCGTTGGGAGGGAAATGGTAACAGCATCCGACAGCACCCTGTCCAGAGGGAATACCAATGCAAAGATTACCTACAGGAGCCAGAGGGGGATGTACATGACGCTCTTCTATCAGAAGAATGTGAATATAGACCCCAGGTACTTTCCGGAGGAGGAGGGACAGGCCATAATCGGATACGAATGGGGAGGGAGGAGCAGAATCTTCCTGGTATTCCGGCCCTTCAAGCAGAATGGCATCTGGAACTTCCAGACCTTCTTCAAGGTAACCTATCAGGTTGACCTGTGATGGGGGCCCGGGCCCCCTCCGGCCACAAATTCCATCTGGATTAAACTTTCTCCATGGCGAAAATAGCAGATTACAGCCTCGAAATCCGCTTCGACCCGTCGAATGTGGATGAGATAAGGGAGGCACTGGATGAATTGCTGGAAAGACCCATAGAAAGCGAAGAGGATTTCGATAAATTCATTGCGGATTACAACAGGACGATGGACACCATAATGACCTTCGTGGAAAGGGCCTACATCAACTGGAGCAGGGACACCTCCAATCCCGAATATGAGAAGGCATACAATCTCGTCATGGAGAGAATCTACCCCCTCCTGCAGGAGAAGACCAACGCCATAAACCGGAAGATATACGAATCCGGATTCATGCACAGACTCCCGGAGCCCCTCAGGAGGAGCATAAAGACCTCCATCGAACTCTTCAGGAAGGAGAACATCGAACTGAGCAGGGAGGAGGCAAGGGTCAGGAAGGAATACGGAAAGCTCAACTCCTCCTTCCAGTTCGAGTGGGAGGGAAGGAAACTCACCCTTTCCGAAATAACCAACCTCCTCACATCCGATGACAGGGAGGTCCGCAGAAGGGCCTTCCTCATCATGAGCAGGACCATATACGAGGAATACGGGGGCAGGATTCACCACATACTGGACAGGCTGGTGGATATACGGACAAAAATCGCACGGAATGCCGGATTTGACAATTACAGGGACTACAGGTGGAAGGAACTGGGAAGGGAGGATTACACACCTCAGGATGTGGAGAAGTACAGGGATGCTGTGAGGAAACACGTAAAACCCGCATACGAGCAACTCCTCGAATCCCTCAGGTCCCTCCTCGGAATAGACGAAATCCGTCCATGGGACACCTCCGCCAACCCATTCGGACACGTGAAGTTATTCGAAACGCAGGAGGAATTGATTCGACTGGCGGAAAGGATACTGGAGAGAATCGACCCCTTCTTCTCGGATGTCCTGAAGTATATGCAAGAGAACGACCGACTCGACCTCATAGCCCGGAAGGGGAAGATGCAGGGGGGATACATGTACCACTCCTCCGACAGAAGGATTCCCTTCATATTCATGAATGCAAGCGGCTCCGCGAGGGACCTCATGACCCTGATTCACGAGATGGGCCACTCCATAAACTATATCCTCTCCCGCCACATAGACTATCCTTCCCTGAGGATGGGACCCGCGGAATTCTCTGAAGTGGGCTCCATGACGCTGGAATTCTTCGCCATCGAGGTGATGGGGGACCTGGTGGACGAAAGGACCTACAGGCACATAGTGTATCGCCAGTTCTCCTCTGCCCTGTCCCTGTTCATCCACATAGCCCGCATAGACAAATTCCAGCACTGGCTCTACCTGAATCCGGAGCACACCCACGGGGAGAGGGAAAGGGTATGGATGGACATAGACGGGGAGTTCTCCGCCTCCAGCATCTCGTGGGAGGGTATCGAAAAGTACAGGAATGTCACCTGGATGAAGCAGGGCCACATATTCAGCGCCCCCTTCTATTACATAGACTACGGAATCGCTCAGATTGGAGCCCTCACCCTCTGGAGAATCTTCCGCAGGGACAGGAACAGAGCCCTGGAGATGTACAGGAGGGGTATGTCCATAGGGGGCACGAAAGTGCTGCCGGAACTCTTCAGGGAAACCGGTCTGGAATTCCGCTTCGACAGCGCGGTGATGGGACCCATAGTGGACGAAATCATGAATAAGTTGAAGGAAATACTGTGAGGCGCCTCCGCCTCACTTCCCATCGATTTCCCGGAGTATCTCCCGCAGAGTAATCGGATGAGTTCCCAGTTTCCTTATCACTATACCGGCGGCCAGATTGGCCAGTTCCAAGATGGATCGCATATCCATTCCAGCCATCCAGCCGTACACTATGACTGCCATCACGGTATCCCCCGCCCCCGATACATCGTAAACCTCCTGGGCATCCGTGGGGACGTGAAGCACCCCATCCCTGCCAACGTAAGATATCCCCTTCTCGGAGCGGGTTATCACCAGCCTCTCCAGTCCGAATCTCTCCAGAGCCACCCTCCCCCACCTCTCCACATCCCCATCCGTATTGGACACCTCTTCCCCAACAGCGAGCGAAAGCTCCCTGATGTTGGGTGTAACGATGTACGCCCCCCTGTATTTAGACCAGTCCCTGCCCTTCGGGTCCACGAAGAAAGGGATGCCCAAACCCCTGACCAGATTCATCACGTGGGGCGTTATGAGCCCCTTAGCATAATCGGAAATCACCACCGCGTCGAAGGGTCCATTCAGCGCCCTCAGAACCTCCTCCACCCGATTTCCATCCACGGGATGAGTATCCTCGAAATCTATACGGAGGACATGCTGATTGCGGGCGATGACGCGAATCTTCACCGTGGTCCTCCTGTAGTCCCTGAATAGATAATCGGGCCTGAATCCCCTCTCCG
>WGAQ01000109.1 GCA_015494735.1 Caldifarciminota bacterium
AGGTCTGGGTCTCAGGAGCTCGAATCTGGGAACCAGTTCCACCATGACGATATCGTTCCTGTCGAGCAATTTCTTGATCTCGGATTTCTTTATCCACAGTTCTACACTATTGTTGGTCCAGGAAGCATAGTATTTCTCCACCTGAATCTTCCCGGACTCTATATCGGCGATGAGAGCCTCCCTGGCCTCAGCAGCCACCCTGCGGTAGTAATCCGCTCTGGCCTTTACAGTTGCAAGACCTCTGGCAAAGTCGTGATTGGGCTGCTTGGCCATTACCGTATATACGTGCAGCACCTCATCATCCCCTGCCGTTGCCAGTCTGGCCTGGAGATCAGGCCCTATCTGGACGGCCGAAATCAACAGAGTCAACCACATAGACACACCTCCTTTCCATTGAAATGATGTTTGGAGGAATTTTAAAGCATTGTAGATTATTTTCAAGGATGGGGATTACCATCCGGATATGACTGAAAGCAGATAAATGGCCGTTTCCAGAACACCAAAACTCCTATCATCCTCATATCTCCCATGCCCGGCAGGAGCAGATGAACAAATCATCGATTGAGTGCGTGGGAGTAAATCTGCCAGCTCCTGTAAACCCTTCTGAAATAATTCCTGGTCTCCCTGTAGGGAATCATCTCGAAGAAGAAATCCCTGTCTCCAGGACCAATCACGTTTATCCACCTCTTCACGGGACTCTTCCCCGCATTGTAGGCGCATATGGTCAGTTCATAGTCCCCATCGAAATCGCGCAATTCCTCGGCGAAGTGATGGGCTCCCGCCATAAGATTGGTCCTGACCTCGAAGGGTCTGTCCGGAAGCCCCAGTTTCTTCCTCTGCCTCCGGAACTGGAAGGGCATCATCTGTAGCATTCCTCTCGCCCCCGCCACGGAAACCGCCATCGTATCGAATCTGGATTCCTCCCTGGCAATGGCATAGAGAAGGGAGACAGGAACACCGGAAGAATCCGATGCCTCCCGGAAGTACTCCCTGTAAGGGGATGGAAAGGAAAGCGAAAAAACATCTCTGCATGGTCTGTCCTTCAGGGAAGAATAAGCCAGATAAATGGAAAGGGGATAGAAACCGAATCGATTCAACAGATAGGCCGATTCGAGTCTTATCGATGGTTTGACCAGTTTGTAGGCATACTTCCGAAGGCCAAACGCCTCCAGTATCAGCACAGGCACAGCCTTATCGAGCCTGTTCATATCAACACATGAGGAATCCACAACCGCTGGAGAGAATCCCAGCCTCGCTGCATAGTATCCGAAGGGATGAATCTTCCTGACGCTATCGGCATAGTGCTCCTCCCCCTTAATCTTCCATATCCAGAAGTAGGCTCTGGAGCGCTCGAATGAGCTCCGGGAACTATTAGCAATGGCCCGCAGATAGTTATATGCACCCGCAGTGTCCCCATGGCGGAGGGACAGCATTGCCTTGAGGAACATCACCTCATCGTGGGTATCCTTGAGGGACATGAAATCATCGTAAAGGGAAGGGTTCTCCAGGACGAGCCATGCCAGGAGTCGGGAAGCCTTATCTGGCTTGTAATTGTGGAGGCGTTTCATGTACTGCACTGCAAGGGATGTGTCCCCCGCACTCTCGGAGGAGATGGCGCATCTGAGGAAGTAGGACCAGTCCAGAATGTCCGTGTATTTCCTGCATATTCTGTATGCCTCATTCCGTTTCCGCAATCTGTAGTATGCTGACATCACATAGTAGGCCGTCTCCCTGTTGACAGGGAAGGAGCGAATTATCTCCCTGTAGCGCTTATTGCGGTAAAGGACCCGCAGTCTGGTTCGGGCAGAGAGATTGAGCTTGAACTTCTTCATCAGATTGTAGGAAAGGGACGAGGATGGATACCTGTTGATAAATGCGGTGGCCTCCTGCCTGTAAAGGGGATTGCCCAGACTTTTCAGGGACAGGATGTAGTAATATGTGCTCTTCTCCCCGGCATATTTCCTGTACTTCCTGAAGGTGTCTACCACCGCCCTGTACTTTCCCCCATCGTAGAGGTCCTCGAGGAGGAGCGAGAGGATAGAGGAGATGAGGGGACGGGGCGTACCGAGGCGAATGAGGCGAGACAGATCGTACATCCGGAAATCCCTCTGATAGAGAAACTCCGTATAGGGCCTGAGGGAGGGATATTCCCGACTCAGGGAGTGAAGAATAGCCGTGTCCGCACTATCCCTGTACGAAAGGTACCATTCGATTCTCGAAGTGTCGAGGACAAGTAATATCGGCAGCATAGTCAGGAGTTCTTCTTATCCTTCGGTTTCTCCCCGGAACCGTCCACTTCCCCCATCATATTGGTTAGGCCGTTGATGAAACCACCCTCCTCCACCACCAGAAGGCGGCAGTGAATCTCTCCCATAATCTTCCCGTTCTTCTGTATCTCGGCCCTCGTCTTCACTTTCACTTTCCCCTCTATCGTTCCATCCGTTATCAATTCGTCGCAGTACACATCTCCCTTGATATGGGCTCCCTTCGAAAGAATGAGCTGTCCCTTCACAGTCACATTCCCCTCAATTCTACCCTCCACCATCATGCTCTTGCTCACTTCCACATCTCCCCTTATGAATCCCCCTTTCCCCACTATGGTATCGATTTTGGTGGTATCCTCCTTCTTTCCCAGCATTCCGATTATCCTCCCTTTGTTTAAATCTGCCCTCTTACAGGTCCTTCAAAACGGATATTGCAGGCAAATCCTTTCCACTTATGAATTCCAGCGTTGCACCCCCTCCGGTGGAAACGTGGTCGAATTCACCATCGTCTATTCCTGCTGCATGGATTGCCGAAACCGTATCTCCCCCTCCGAGGATTCGCTCCGCCTCCCTATATCCGGCGAGAAACCTGGCAATTTCGAATGTTCCGCTGGAAAACTCCTCCTTCTCGAACATTCCCAGGGGGCCATTCCAGAATACCATGCGCGAGTTTTCGATTCCGGACTTGAAGAGTTCCACGGTTGAGGGGCCTATGTCATATCCCGCAAATCCCTCCGGTATGTCCCCGGAGACCACCTTCACCGTACTGCCATCCGAAACCACATGGTCCACGGGCAGAACCACCTTATCCCCGTGCCGCTCGAGGAAATCCTTAGCAAAGTCCATGCTCTCTTCATCCAGAAGCGAATTACCCGTATTCACTCCCCGGGCCCTGAGGAACGTGTATGCCATTGCGCCCCCTATCAGGAGCCTGTCCGATGTGGAAGACAGTTTCTCCAGAACTCCTATCTTATCCTTCACCTTGGCACCACCGATGATGGAAACGAATGGATGGGCAGGATTCTCCCTCACCTTTCCCAGATATTCCAGTTCCTTCTTCATGAGTAAACCCGCAAATCTGTCCTCGAACAGAAGGGGAAGTCCATAAACCGATGCGTGCTTCCTGTGGGCAGTTCCAAACGCATCGTTCACATACATATCCGCCAGTTGTCCCAGTTGCCTGACGAATTCCGGGTCGTTCTCCTTCTCACCGGGATGGAATCTCAGGTTTTCGAGAAGGGCCACATCCCCATCTCCAAGGGACTCCACCACCTTCAGAGCAGGCTCCCCGATACAGTCTTCAGCGAACACCACCTCCCTGCCCAGGAGTCCCGAAAGATGCCCGGCCACGGGCCTGAGGGAAAGTGAATCCACCCTTTTTCCCTTCGGTCTGCCCAGATGGGAAGCCAGAATCACCCTGGCCCCTGCATCCATGAGATACCGGATGGTGGGCAGGGCCTTCTTTATCCTGTAATCGTCCTCAACCCTGCCCTCCCTGATGGGAACGTTGAAATCAACCCTTACGAAAACCCTCTTTCCCCTGAATAAATTCTTGTCCACATCATCTATCGCAAGTTTGCGAATCATGGGCAAATTTTAATGCCCGAAGAAATCCGGTGTTATAGGCATCATCATGCGGGCTTCCACTTTATCCAGGTACCTCCTGAGGGGGATATGATAACTTATGCCCACCTTTATGCCGAACACGTTATCCCTGTAATATCCGGCTCCATCGTACAGGTAGGTGTTCAGATATCTGAAATCGAGGGACAGACTGTAGAAGGAAACTCCGATGAGGCTCCCGTACTTCAGGAGACCGAGTTTCATCCCTCCACCATAGGCCATCTCTCCCCTGTCGAGTATATAACCCCCGATACCGTAGAGGATTACGCTTCCCATGTTGCCCGCCACATCCAGACCGGCCTTGAAGGAAATCCCGGGCTCGGAGATGTAAACCACGGAATCCCCTATGGGAAAATCGATATTCCCCACCTCCATACCCAGTGCTATACCCACCGGTCTGCTTCCAAAGTTCCTTATGGCGAATATATCCACAGGTGTAATCTTCAACTCCTTAATCCTGCTGGTGTAGGCCCCCACGTTGAAGGTGATGAGGGCATAGGAGGACGGGGAGTTGCTCATGAAGAAGGCGGAGCGATTTACACCCCTGTCGTACACGAACTTAAGACCGGCAGAAACTCTGGGAACGAGCCGGGACGAATAGAGAGGATAATCGGCAAACCTTCCGGGAAGGTTCACCTTCCCCGTTATAACATCGTAGGGGTTGGGGAAATCCCCCACGAAGACCTTCGAGACACCCACGTCTACGTGCACGATGTCGAATCTGAAATCTATTCCCGCATCGTAGGTTCCCCCCGCGAAGGAATTTCCGTCGCTCGTTATACCCACTGACAGATAGGGACCTATATCCAGGAGCCTGTTGCCCCAGTAAGGCCTCACCTTGAAGTAAATCAGGGACGGAAGGACGCCGTTTGGTCCATTGGGATCGAAGTACACGCGGTTGATTCCAACCGCAAACTCGTTTCCTCTCCCGCTGTACCCGTTGTAGCGTATGTAGGACAGTTCAACACCGGGATTATAGAGGGCTCCATCCACCATGGGCTTTGCGACGTTAAAGGATATGCCGTAGGCATTGAACTCATCGAATACTGCAAGGTCGGCACCATGATAGTACTTTTCCATCTCCTCCTGAGTCCACTCCTTGAAGGGAAATGTGGGGGTGAGGTAGAGGGGATTTATGGCCACGTAGAAGATGGGGGAAATCAGCGTTGTGTCGTAAACGTAATTGAGATTACGGTCGTATCTCCTTCCATAGTAGAGAGAATAGCCGGCGAAAGCCGTCAAAAGAGCCATGTTATTGCGGGTAAGGAGCGACACCTTGAATCCCACCATGCCACCGGCGGGGGAGCCGGGATTGGGCCTCACCAGACCCAGACCTATAACCGGGGACACGTAAAACACCGGCCTCCCTATGGTGGGTCCAACGAATGCGGTTAATCCCGAGAAATTATACGTGAGGGTGTCCTGCAGACCCACCTCGGATGGAATGAGACTTCCAGAATACAGCCAGAGCCCTCCCTGAAGGCCGAAGAATCCGCTTTCCTGAAAAATAGAATAGGAGAGTTCTGTCATTAGTTTTGGCGAATTGAGGCCAATATCAGAAGCCGCGAACCCATAGCCAAAGAACTTGCTCTTGGCTCCAGAGAATTGCAGCAACGTAAAGAGTACTACTCCCATAGGCCTTTCTCCTTTAAGTTTAAAATTTTAAACATGGAACTACTTTTCCTGATTTCCATCAGTACCCCCGATAGTTTAAAGTATCCCGATAGTCTCAACATGAGGATGGTTTCCAGATGGAAAGCCCCCCTCCCCACCTTCGGGATAGAAGTGGCCGGAAACAGCGCATACCTGAGCTCCATGAGGCGGATATTCGCCATAGATTTCTCCGACCCCCTCGGCCTTGCCCTGTCCTCGGAAATAAAGGTGGACGGATTTCCGATAGGGCTCAAACTTTACAGGGGCAGATATCTCCTCGCCGGCTCCGGATACAGCGGCCTCACTGTGGTGGATGTGGAAGACCCGTATATAGCAGAGGTCCTGGCCTCGGTTCCATCGAGGGATTCTGCCCTCAGCGTGGATGTAAAGGGAAGGTACGCGTTCGTAACAGATGGTGAGGCGGGCATAACGGTTTATGATATCTCCAGCCCATCGAATCCCGTGGTGGTGGGCTCATTCGATACACCGGGTTTTGCAAGGGGTATCCATATCGTGGGGAACAGGGCTTACGTGGCGGATGGACCCGGGGGACTCCTGATTCTGGATATAACGAATCCCCGCAGGATTAAGATGCTGGGCCAGTATTCGCTGGGGGACACCACCTTTGCAATAGACGTGAGGTATTACAACGGAAGGGCATACGTGGCCTTTGGACAGGAGGGTCTTTACGTGTTCGATGTGAGGAATCCCTCCAAGATAAAGCCCCTCATCAGATTTCTGGCGTACGGGGAGGCTCTGGGATTCGACCTGAAAGGCAACCTGCTCTTCATCGCTTTTGGCTCAGGAGGAATCAAGGCCTTCGATCTGAGGAGAATAGAGAACGAGATAAAACTGGGAAGGAAGATTCTGAAGGAGAGCGAATTTGCAAGGTACAGGCCCCCCATATACGAAGGGGAGGTAATCTACGACCTGGCCGTAAAGGGCAACCTTATACTGGCAGCATCGAGAAAGGGTCTGGTAATCTATGAGTACACATATTAAATTCCTGCAGCAATTCGAAAAGTACCTGAAGGAGACCATCATAATACTCCTGGGACCGGAATCCTATCCCCTCAGGCGTATAATGGAGAAGTACAGGGAAAACAATTTCGAGACGAAGACATTCTGGGCCGACGAGTCCCCTCCGGAGGAAGTCCTCAAGAGTCTGCGCAGCGTGAGCATGTTCGACAGCAGCAACAAGGCGATTCTGGTGAAGAATTTCCTCCAGTGGAAGAACTGGAAGGAGTTCATGGAATCGATTCCATCCGGGAACAGGGTCCTCCTTTACGATACTCTGACGGATGAGGGGGACGAAAAGAAACTGGCCAGAAAGGTGAAGGAATGGGCGAAAGGCACATTCAGGAGGAACAGTGTTCCCACCATAGTGTTGATGCCCTATCTGTCGAGAGAAGCCCGAATCAAATGGGTCATGCAGAAGGCAAGGAGCCAGGGAATGGTTCTGGACGCAGAAAGGGCCGCCCTGCTGGTTGACAGAACGGGTCCAGACCTGCATAATCTCGAAACTGAACTGGAGAAGATTTTCCTGGGAGGTCCGGAGAATATGGAGAGGCTCATGTTCACGAAGGAGGAGGAATCCATCTTCGAGATACGGGATGCCCTGAAGAGCAGGGATGGTTTGAAGATGATTAAAATCCTGCAGAGCAAAGAGCCCATACCCTCCATCGCATTCCTGCAGAGGACCCTGCTGAACAGCATATATGCCTCCTCCGATATAAAGGAGAGGGTGAAGCCTCCATTCATGGCGAGGAAGTTTGCCGAACTGGGAAAATTCTTCTATATCAAGGAGATGTACGAGATGCTATCGAAGACTTTGGATGCGGAAAAGGGTTATAAATCCTTCCACAGGGGGAAGGTCATCCTGTTCAAATTATCAGGAGAGTTGACGGGATGATGGGTATTCTCATTTCGCTCATAACCATATCGCAACTGGATTCGGCCCGAATACTGATAGACAGGGGCAGGTATGAGGAAGCGGCCAGAATTCTGGAGAAGTACGTGCGAAAAGAGGGGAAGGAAAACTGGGAAGCCTACAAGTTGCTCGTGGAGGTTTACGGAACCCTGAAGAAGCCCGAAAAAGCCCTCCACTGGGCAGAGGAAGCCCTGAAGGAATTCCCCGGAGACCCCACATTTCTGAATTACAGGGCCATCATACTGGACAACATGGACGAACTGGACAGGGCCATTCTGGATTACAGGTATCTGTACGAAAACTTTCCCGACAGCGTCTCCTACATGGTGAACTATGGAAACGCCCTGTACCGGATGGGGCAATACGACCGGGCCCAGTCGATTCTGGAGAAAGCGGTGGAAATACTGGAGAATCGGGCATCCGAGCCCGGAATCACCTTCAGGGACATGGAACTCCTGTACAAATCCCTCATAATACTCTCCTACATCTACCACAGGAAGGGCGAGAAGGAGAAGGCTGTTCAGGCAACTCTGAAGGCGATGCAGTACTCGATGGACAGGAAAGCCTTTTACGACTATGCTCTTGCCCTGCTGTTCAACACCCACGAGTACCTGAAACTGGCCAACATAATGAAGAGGGCGGTGAAGCTCTATCCGGAAGAGCCCAATTACCACAAATACCTCGGTCTCGCCCAGTACATGCTGGCCGTAAAAAGTCAGAATCGGGAGGAAAAGGATTCCCTCGTTCTGGAAAGTATAAGGAGTTTGTCCACAGCCCTGGGATTGAAGCCGGACCCGGTCGTTCTCTATTACCTCGCCAAGGATTACCAGTTGCTCAAGAAGAGAGGCGCAGTAATGCACTACACCAACCTGTGCTACTATCTGGACGACGACTGTCGATTCATTCAGGTTTACGAATTGCTGGATGAGGGGGATATAGACCGGGCCCTGCAGATTGCCCTTACGATAGACATAAACACCTCTTTCGAGGCTCGGGTTCTGGCATACGCCTTCGAAAAGGCAGGCAGAACAGGACTGGCGGAAAAGTACCTGAAACTGGCCATAAAACTGGACCCATTCAATCTGGAGCGGTACCGCAGTTATATGACCTTCCTGCTGAGACACGGAAAACTCGACGAATATTACAGAGTCCTGAAGAGATACGTCTCCCTAAATCCACAAGACCCGGAAGCATATTACGACCTGGCCAATTACTACAATGCAGAAGGGAAATACGATTCTGCCTCCATTTACTACGAAAAGGCTGCCAGATTACTGGAGGAGAAACTGGACACCACATCCCTCCCCGAGGATTACAGACTCCTGTCCTTCGTCTATAATAACTGGGGATACATGCTGGTGGACAGGGGCATAGACGTTAAGAAAGGATTCGAACTTCTGAAGAAGGCCCTCCAGCTCAATCCCACGGATGCAAGCATACTGGATTCCATGGGATGGGCCCTGTACAGGATGGGGAGCATAGAAGACGCATACGGATACATAAAACGGGCCCACGAACTCAAACCGGATGATGAGGAAATTAAAAAGCACTATCAGGAAATCCAGAGGCACATACAGTCGCAGGAGAAGGGGGAGGACCGGCAGGGTCAGAACTGAGCCTTCTTGTCACTTTCGGACATAAAATTGGACATAGTGGGAATGATTAATGGTCGCAGGGTTCTGGGAGAAGAACCTGAATCATGGCCCTGTGAAGATTGAACCTGCCCTTGAGGTCTTTAAATCCATGCTCGATGTAGAACCTTTTGTAATACACATCCACCCCATCGCTTATAGCAAACCACATGGC
>WGAQ01000110.1 GCA_015494735.1 Caldifarciminota bacterium
CCCCCGATATAAAATGCACCCAGTTTCTCGACGAACTGCATATTACCGCTCCTTTCAGAAATTCAGGGAGCCAGAGGCTCCCACATTCACCTATCCCTTGAGACGTTTCAGAAGTTCCATTGCGAGTTTCATCTTATCATCGCCGGGAAGCTTGTTCAGGAGATCGAGCCAGTCCGGAGAACCTGATGTGGATTTAAACAGGGAAACCAGCTTCTCCCCTATATCTCCTGTTCCCTCTCCCACCAGATTCTCCAATTGCTGGACTATATCGGGAAGATTATCGGAGAAATTCTCCTTCACATAATCCACAACCCTGGGAATCAGAGCATCAACTGCCAGATCCCCAATATCCTTTCCACCAGTCACCTTCTTGAAAATGTCATCCCACATAGTTGAAAGTATAAACCCCACCCATCTACACACGCCAGATACACGATGGGAACACCTTACAATGCGCTGTTTTTCACGATGAACCTGTGAATCAAATCTCTGCTCTGGGGAATTTTCTGTATCTCCGTATGAAAGACATTATAAAAGATGAAGTGCTCCACATTTTCAAGTTCCCTGAACCGACGGGGAACCTGAGATTCCAGTTCCACCACTCCATCTCCAGCCGGTGTAATCAGGGAGCCGATACCTGCCTTATCCGCACCAAGAAGGAGAAATCTGACCCCCTTCAAATGGAATGCTCTATTCAACTCATCGATAATCGGTGAGCCGTAAGCAAATGTCCTCCCTATATAATGAAGCGAACTTTTAAGAAATCTGGCAAACTCATTCCCCTGCAATCCCTTAATCTCCCTGTAGATGGAGGATATTATATTTTTGCTCCACATTACCCCCATATGGGGGGTTGCAAGAGTTATTACACCACGAACCGGCAAAACATTCCCATACCTGAGCAAAAGGGCCTTTGATATCAATCCCCCAAAGGAATGGCCTATAAGGAATACATCCCCTTCGATGCGTTTAAAACTCAGGTATCTATAGATATAATCAGCAGATTCGTAAGGGTCAGGTCGAATGGATACAAGTTTGTAGGGAAGGCTGGGAGAATAAACCCTGAACCCCCTGAGCATCAGATATGGTTTCAATTTGGTCCATGTTCTCCATGTAGCCAGAAAACCATGTATCAAAATCAATGTTAAATTACGCTTCTTCATAGGATGCTGGACAGCATATCTATGGCATCGTCCATCTCCATTCTGGCCTTGGCAAGAGCTTCCTGAAGAAGAACGGGATTGATGAGATAATGTCTGAAGCCAACCACTCTACTATATCTGGCCATGTATTTTTTCTTCAGTCTTTCGAGTTCCATTTTAATGTGAGTATCAACTTTATCCTTGAAACTTTCCACAGCCTCGAAAACGTAGTTGTATAATCTTTCACGGGCAATTACAAAGTTAATTTCTTCGAAAACAAACATATTAACTATGTCATTTATTTCAGCCTGTATCCCATCGATGAGCATGGATTTGAACTCCTCACCGATGTCGAACCCTTCCCAGAATATGGACCTGGAAGTAGAATAACCGATGTAGGAAGCCAATTCTGTGTCATCTTCTATAATCTCCCTGACCTTTGGGTGCAATGTTTTATCTATGAAATCCCCGGGGTTCCTGACAAGATGACTGTATAGAACTATAGCCGGCCACTCCAGGCGAATAAAATCTTTGTCCACATCCTCCGTGAAAATTGCTCTTATGCTATCCTCAGTATACTTTTCTATATCCTTTAAGAAATCCTCCTTCAACTCCGAAAGCATATTCTTCAGCTCTCTATCGAAATCAGATAAAAAGGTGGATTCCAGGGAACTATCGAGCGCAAGATACTTTTCCTTTTCCCGATTAAGAAATAACCATACGGAAATCACGACCAAAATCACTATAAGTGATATCGCAAAAAGTGGATCATTGCCAAAATACTTGAAAATAATCATACTAATGGAAAAAATCAACAGTACTCCCAAGTAAAGTTTCATATTCCCGGAAATCTTCACATAATTTTTAAGCACCTTTCCCAGAGCGCTCTGGATTTTTAACTTCAAATTCTTTTTAGCAATAAATCTATCCATCAGATTTTCCAGGTCCATCACAATCATATTTATGTAATAATCGAACCTTTCATCTATAGGTCCTGTTGCAATGCGATCCACATCCTCCCGCGTGAGTATATCGGATAAAATGGATTCGATTTCCCCCCTCAACTTCTGGGACTCCCTAAGTATTTTGTCTATGTTCTCTATGTTTCTGTTTCTTTCCTCTATCGAATATTCCCCTTCGATGATTTTCCCGAAATTGGAATAAATTTCGTCCATGGAGATGAATTCATATTCCTGCGAAGATGTACTCTTTCTATCCCCCACCACATATGATTTACCGGATTCATTCCCCGATAGCCCGGAAAACCGGTCAATATACTTATCGTCGAAGAGGATTTTGATGTCTGCATAACTTACTATCTGTTCTATTACTGCATTGAGCCAGAATCTGACGCTCTGAATGGCAGGGGGAAGGACTATATTGGCGTTTTTTATCAGTTCGCTATCCACGAACCAGATTAACCATCCGGCATTCTCCTGTTCGGAAATCGCCCTATTTCTGGCCTCTTCATAATTGAGACAGTCCCTGCTTTCCTCTTCATCACTGCGCTTATCCAGATTCAGGTACAAAACATTGCAATCATCCCTCAAAAAATCAAAATATTCCTTCTTGGTGGAATGGATGACCAATATGGGCAATCTCTCTCCCCTTTCAGGATGAGAGGGCAACTTTTCTTTATCCAGTTCCAGCACTCTGTTTACCAGTTCACTCCTTCCCGAGCCCGCAGGTCCAATAAGGACCACTGTTTTACCCGGTATTACATTTATTCCCCTTGCGAACAATTCACCCGAATACTTACCGAGTTCCTCGCTCCACTTATCTATGGTCTCCTCATCTATTCCCTTCTGCACGAATATGGGCACATTTATTAATAACCTCCTTCTTACATTCCAGAGCCTTCTGGAAACCCGGGAGAGGATTTCGAATAAATTTCCCGGTTTGACCGTCATTATTATAGTCGTCTCAGGATTTCGTTGAGGAGCGCGTTCTTCTCGCTGGAATCCAGATTATCGAAAATATCCCTCCAGTCGCTGGAATAATTGCATAACTTATCCTGAAGAGTTTCAGGGTCAAGGGAAGTCCCCGAGAACTTCTTCTTTATGTATCCCACCGCCAGCGAAACCAGTACACTCAGTATTATCCCTTTTAATCCACCTCTTTTTACCAATTGCTTCAATATTTTCAGTGTCATGTTATTAATTTTAAAGGCCTTATTCAGCCAGTTCCCTGCCCGGAAGTATTAGATTCAACAGAACTCCCACTATTCCAGCAAGTCCTATGCTTGCAATGGAAAATCTGCCCCACGAAAAGACCGCACCACCAACCCCTATGCTCAGGATAACCGAAATGATTATGAGATTTCTGGTCTTATTCAGGTCCGGTTTTGCGTTTATCAGGGTCCTTATTCCAACGGCAGCAATCATTCCGAACAGCAAAATAAGAACACCGCCTATTACAGAAGGGGGAATGCTCTCGAGGAATCCATTCAGTTTTCCGGAAAATGCCAGCAGGATTGCGGTAATGGCCGCTATTCGCAGGATAACAGGCTCATAAACCCTTATGAGGGCAAGGGCACCGGTAACTTCCGAATAGGTGGTATTGGGAGGACCACCAAAGAGTGCTGCCACAGATGAAGCGATTCCATCTCCGAGCAGGGTTCTATGCAGTCCGGGGTCTTCCACATAGTTCTTACCCGCCACCTGCGAAATGGTGTAAATATCGCCAACGTGCTCTATCATGGGAGCAATAGCAACGGGAAGCATGAATACAATGGCCTCCCATCTGAATTGAGGAAGAACGAAGTCAGGGATGCTGAACCACGAAGCAGAAGCCACGATGCTCAAATCCACGAGGGGTTTGTAGTTCTGATGATGCAAAAATGCGATGTGATAATAATCGTATGCGAGGGCAAATACATAACCCACCACAACTGCCGTTATTATGGGCAGAAGTCTGAACAATCCCCTTCCATAGACCACCACAGCGATGGCAGTTCCAAGGGATACGAGGGCAACCGGCCAGTTGGTTTTTGCCATATCTATACCGGCAGGGGCGAGACTCAAACCGATGGTCATTATAACCGGACCTATCACAACAGCAGGGAGGTATTTCTCTATAATCCTGACCCCTTTCCACTTTATCAGAAGGGAACTCAGCACATACACCAGCCCCACTGAAACAAGTCCTCCCATCGTGGCGGGAATGCCAAAGTGCTGAACGCTGGCAGTAATAGGAGCAATGAATGCGAAACTGCTTCCGAGGAATATGGGCACTTTTCCACCGGTTATGAGATGAAAGACGAGGGTTCCGACACCGGCGGTGAATAGAGCAACTCCAGTATCGAGACCGGTGAGCAGGGGGACCAGCACCGTCGCCCCGAAGGCGACGAATAACATCTGAACTCCAAGGATGAGTTTCTGGGTAAATGTGAGATTACTCGAAGAACTCATGATTCTAAAATCAAAGTTTAAAGGCCCACTTCCGGTATCAATCCTCTCCACCCCTGGTCATCTGCTCCATCAATCCCACGATTATGCAGACCATCCCGGCAATCCACCACCCGAAGTAAAATATGACCACCATTCCTATAAAGATGCAAAACATACTCCGAAATCATAATACGAAAAATGGTCCAGATTCAAGAAAAACCTGGAAATCTAAGATACAACACCAAATCCATTGCGCCCCATACAATAAGACATTTTAAACAGCAAATCTGAATCAGCACTATATAGACAGATTAAAACATTTAGAGCATGTAAACCTGTTCAGGGATGAAAAACACCGCTTTATATCTACCTGTCTCTAAAAACCGAGAAGCCCACTTCCCATTGGGTATTTTCCGATATGAAAGTTTAAAGGAGGTGGAGCCATGAGAGCACTGAGCAAGCTGGTAGTTGTGCAGGAAGTCGCCACTTTCCATTGGGTATTGTCCGACTCACAAAAATAGAGATTTTGAAGTCCGAGTTCGATAATGGCTTATCGCCACTTCCCATTGGGTATTGTCCGACGCTTCATCCATCGAGAAGATGATGGATATGTGCGGGTAGTGATCGCCACTTCCCATTGGGTATTGTCCGACTGAAAGC
>WGAQ01000111.1 GCA_015494735.1 Caldifarciminota bacterium
TCCCTATATAGACAGGGAGCCCACTGAAGAGGACGAGGAGATGTATCAGACGGTTTACGCCCGCAAGGAGGGTTCCGTCGCAGCTCCCACCGCGGGACTCCACTTCACTCCCCGCCTCCTCGAGCGAATCAGGGAGAAGGGGGTTGAAGTGCTCTACGTTACCCTTCACGTGGGCCCGGGAACCTTCAAACCCGTTCAGGTGAGGGATATAAGGCAGCATCGACTGGATGCGGAGTACTATGAGGTTCCCGATGAGACTGCCTCCGGGATTCTGGAGGTCAGGGAAAGAGGGGGAAGGGTGGTGGCGGTGGGGACCACTGCTGTGAGGACTCTGGAGCACTGGGCTCTGGATGCGAATCCCCGCAGGGGATGGACGGATCTGTTCATTCATCCCCCATACAGGTTCAGGGTGGTGGATGCCCTCATCACCAACTTCCACCTGCCCAGGTCCACCCTGTACATGCTGGTGGCTGCCTTCATAGGGGACGTGGATAGGACGCGCCGGATATATGAAGAGGCGGTCGAGAAGGGATACAGGTTCTACTCTTACGGGGATGCCATGCTTATCCTTTGATACAAAACCCGCCGGAAATTGTGAGTCGTGAAACTCTGGAAAATCAATGGGTTATGCGAATTGGAGTCGAGGAGCGATGGACAATCCATTAAAATATAGGGCATGGAGAAGCAGAGATTCATCCTGTGGTTCGATGAGGTGGGAATGAACGATGTCCCCCTCGTCGGAGGCAAGGTCGCATCCCTTGGAGAACTCTACAACAACCTCGGTGAACTGGTGAATGTCCCGTACGGATTCGCCGTCACTGCCGAGGCATATCGCTACTTCATCTCCTACAACAAACTGGAGGATAAGATAAAGCGGATTCTGGAGACCATAGATGTCCATAATGTGGATGACCTGAAGAAGAAGGCGGAACTCATCAGGGCCTACATTCTTTCGGGAGATTTTCCCCCTGACCTGAGGGAGATGATAGGTGAGGCCTATGCCAGATTGAGCAGACATTATGGACAGGAGAATGTGGATGTGGCTGTCAGGTCTTCGGCCACCGCTGAGGACCTTCCGGATGCTTCCTTCGCCGGTCAGCAGGATACTTTTCTGAACGTAAGGGGGGTGGAGGATGTTTATTTCAACGTGAAGCGTAGTTTCGCTTCCCTGTTCACAGATAGGGCCATTTCCTACAGGGCCAACTTCGGATTCGACCACCTTTCCGTCGGGATGGCGGTGGGTATTCAGAAGATGGTGCGCTCGGACCTTGCGTCATCGGGAGTCATGTTCACCGCCCATCCCGAGATGGGATTCAGGGATGTAATCATAATCGAATCCCTTTATGGACTGGGAACGCTGGCAGTCGGTGGGGAGGTAACTCCGGATGAATTCGTGGTTCACAAGCCCACCCTGAAGAAGGGGCACGAGTCCATAATAAGCAGAAAACTGGGAACCAAGCTGCGCAAGGCGGTCTATAACGAGTTGCAGGGGGGAATAAGCCACGAACTGGTGAGGGCGGACAGGCGCTCCCGATTCAGCCTCGAGGATGAGGATGTCCTTCAACTGGCCCGGTGGGGACTGAAGGTGGAGGAGCATTACAGTGCGAAGGCGGGCAGGTACATGCCCATGGATATAGAGTGGGCCAAGGATGGGATAGATGGAAAGCTGTATCTGGTGCAGGCCCGTCCCCTGACCAGTTATAAGGAAATCAACGAACTTTACTTCTATCAGCTCAAGAAGACCGGAAAGGAGATAGCAAGAGGAATAGCAGTGGGAAGCAAGATTGCAGCCGGAAGGGTCCGGGTGCTCCATTCTGTGGAGCAGGCCTCAGAGTTTCAGGAGGGGGATATACTGGTGACGGAACTCACCAATCCGGACTGGGAGCCCATAATGCAGAAGGCATCCGGAATCATAACGGAGCAGGGGGGAAGGACTTCCCATGCAGCTATCGTTTCCCGTGAACTGGGAATTCCCGCCATCGTGGGAGCCCACGGCATTCTGGAGAAGCTGAGCAGCGGGGATGAGGTCACCATGGACTGCTCCACCGGAGAAGAGGGTATAGTTTACGAGGGTATCCTCCCGGTGGATGTGAAGAAGGTGCCCCTGAGCGAGATAAAACTACCCAGAACTGTCAATATCATGATGAATGTGGGCAATCCCTCGCAGGCTTTCAAGCACGCCAGAATCCCCAACAGGGGAGTGGGACTCGCCCGCATCGAATTCATATTTGCCAACTTCATAAAGGTCCATCCGCTGGCCCTCCTCAACTTCGATAAGCTGGAGGACGAGGAACTCAAGAGGCAGATAAAGGAGGTTACGCGGGGATACCCGTCCCCCGAGGACTTCTTCATTTCGAAACTGGCCGAGGGGATAGGAACGATTGCGGCTGCCTTCTGGCCCAATCCCGTGATAGTTAGATTTTCGGACTTCAAGTCCAACGAATATGCCCGTCTCATCGGCGGGAGCCTCTACGAGCCCCGGGAGGAGAACCCGATGATAGGATTCAGGGGTGCATCGAGATACTACTCCGAACTCTTCAAACCTGCTTTCATGATGGAAATCCAGAGCATCCGCAAGGTCAGGGACCAGATGGGTCTGACCAACGTAAAGGTGATGGTGCCCTTCGTGAGGACGCCCGAGGAGGCCAAGAATGTGCTCGATATCATGGAGGAGGCGGGGTATCCCAGGGGCTCCAATGGACTGGAGGTCTATATGATGGTGGAAATTCCGTCCAACGTGGTCCTTCTGGAGGAATTCGCCCCCTACTTCGATGGTTTCTCCATCGGCTCCAACGACCTTACTCAGTTGACTCTGGGTGTGGACAGGGACTCTTCCCTTGTGGCCCATGTCTTCGATGAGAGGAACGAGGCCGTTAAGAGGATGCTGGCCGAGATTATAGAGAAGGCCCATAAACTGGGCAAGGTGGTGGGTATATGCGGTCAGGCCCCTTCCGATTTCCCCGAGATTGCAGAGTTTCTGGTCATGAAGGGGATAGATTCCATTTCTCTGATACCGGATACCGTTCCCGCCACCGCTCGCCGTATATACGAGCTGGAGAAGCGTCTCGGGAGGGTGAAGTAGGAATAAAGATGCGGGGGGTTCCCCCCCGTTCTTAAAATTCCACTCCGGAAGTTTGACCCTGCAGGGGCATCACCAGCATGGGTATGTTGAGGGGCTCTCTGAAGTAGGTGCTCCCATCGGGAAGTTTTATCTGAACCCTCACCTCGAGCGTCCCGTAGTATCCCGGTTCGGTTCTCACTATTACGGAGTAGGTCTTCCTGCTCTGACTGTTTATTATCTCATAACTGGCTTCCGGGAGGGTCTTTACGTCGAATTCCAGGTTCATTCCCCTGTCGAATTTGAACACTATGGAGCCGGGAGATGAGGAGTTGATTATGGAGGGGGCGTGGACTTCCAGGAGGTTTATGTTGCTGTCCTCCTTGACGAAGATTTCCCTCTGTATCTTCTTCTTCTCGTCCCTTATTTCCATGAGGGTATGGGGTTTGTAGGCGTAAACCGTTTTGAAGGCCTCGTACAGGGCCTCCAGCATCTCATCCGCACTCTCGAAGCCCTTTCCGTCCAGTATCTCCAGCCCCTTCAGGATGAACCTTTCCACATCCTCGGGTATATCCGGATTGTACTGGGATGGGGGAATTATCCTGCCTGCCAGTTTGTCGGCGTGTATCTTTGCGAAGTCCCCTTCGTAGGGCTCGTGTCCCGTAACCATGAAGTACAGGAGTCCGGCAACGCTGTAAAGGTCCGCCTCCACGAAGGAAACGTAGTCCTCCCCCTTGAGTATACGGGGAGACACGTATATGGGGGGCTCCAGGAATCCGGAGAGCTTGAGCCTTCTTATGGCCTTCTGTGCTATGTAGCCCAGGCCGAAATCCGTGAGGACCAGATTCCCCTCCTTGAATCTCACGTTGGAGGGCTTCAGGTTCTTGTGTGTTATACCGTGGGCGTGGGTATAGGACAGGGCACGGAGTATGCTTTCCGTCAATCTGAATGCCCTCGAAAGTTCCAGATGTCCCCTTCTCCTTACCACATCCTCCAGGTCCTCCGGGGCGAAGTCCATCACGAAGTAGAGCACCTTACCGCCCAGTTCCTTGTCCACATCGGTAATCCAGTTAATGTTGGGATGGGGCTCCAGGGCCCCGAGTCTCCTGATTTCCTCTATTACTTCGGAGGCGATTTCCTTCAATATGGGAATGTCGTGGGGACTCTTTATAATGTCCACCCTGAATATCTTTATGGCGACCGGTTTCTCCAGGAATTTGTGCTTTGCCCTGTACACATAGAACAGGGGACTGGTGGCCACTTCTTCCTCGAGTATATACTTCCCGGAGAACTCCTTACCTGCAAAAAGCCCTTCTTTAGCCATACAGACGAAATTTTAAAGGGGTTAACTTTTCGGGGATGCCTGCTCGAAGCATCTGGGGCACAGTACGGCGGGGTCGTACAGCCCCATCTCCACCCCCCTGCATGGAACCCTGCGGATTATCTCTGCTCCGCATCCATTCTCCCTGTGTATGAGTCCATCCTTCCCTATGCCGCATCTTTCCTTTCTCTTTCCCGTGGTTATTTCCTCGTATATTTCCTGAAGGAGGAGGGCCCCCTCTTCCATATAGGGGGTTTCGCTCACCACGAGCCCTTCCACTCCGAAGTCCACCAGGGCCCTGATGAATGCCTCGTAGTCCAGTTTGTTCTCCTCCGATGTGAGGTCCACGTGGTGCTTTTCCCCCTTCGGCCCATATACGATTCCCGAATAGTGGATGTGCATGTTCTTCAGGGCTTCCTTCCCCAGTTTCCTTTCTATGTAGTCCAGTATGCCTGCAATTTCCTCGTAGGTGTTGAATTTGCCCTGATGGCGGGCATACAGGTGGGCGAAATCCACACACGGCAGTACCCCGTCTATTTCCATGCTCAAATCCACTATTTCCTCCAGCGTGCCGTACTGGGAGGGCTTGCCCATGGTTTCCGGACGGATGATTACGTCTATGCCCTCGTCTTTAAGCCTTCTGGTCAATTCCTTCAGGAGTTTCTTTATCTTCCGGTGGACCTCCCTGGGGTCGTCGTCGTGGTAATATGCGGGGTGGAAGGTTATATCCCTTGCCCCTGCCAGATAGCCGATTCGGGCTGAATCGTAGATGTACTGAATGGAATTCCTGACCTTGTGCTCCTCCCGTGAATTCAGATTTATCCAGTAGGGACCGTGAACCGTGAGCGATAGATGGTTTTCCCTGGCAAACCGGTTGATTTTCTTCGCCAGTTCTTCCTTCATACGCACTCCTCTCACGAATTCCAGTTCCATTCCTCCGAGACCCAGTTCTTTTACCCTTTTGAGACCTTCCAGAGTTCCTGATTTCTTCGTGGTTATCGGGACACCCGCTGTAAGGAATCTGATCATGGAGCAATTTTAAAGTTGGGGCGGAGGAATCCGCCCCATGGTGTTTATTGAGACAGGGCCTTCTTTTCCTTCTTTATCTTCTCCTGCATACTCTTCAACTGGGATGTCTGCTCCTTGCCACCCTTTATGGATTTCTCTATCTTATCCACACCCTTGAGGATGGAATCCATTGCCGATTTGTCTATGTATCCAAGCACGTAGGCGAGTCTGACCTTGCGCTTCACCTCTTTAAGGAGCTCGAGAGCCAGTTCCGGGTCCTTCTGGTGGACGTTTATCACCACATCCAGAATGTAAGATGCATCGAACAGGGGTTTCGGATAGGATACCTGATAGGTCTCTATGGACGAGAGGAACAGGTTCAGGGCATCTATTGCCCCCTGGATGTTGCCCCTGTCCATGAGGCTCCTCGCAAGATCGAGGGAGCTCTTCAGAACTTTGAGGGGCACGGTGCTTATGGTCACCACCACCTCGTTCCTGAGGGCATCTATTATGGGTCTGGCTTTCGGAAGTTGCCTCTCGTTCACCAGTTTGCGGGCTTCCTGATACATCTGTTCGGCCTTGTCCGGATCTTCCACCCCCACCACGACGGCCACCACGGCACTCACGGGGAAGTTCTCCACCTTGCCCCTGTACTTCTCGTAAAGGCTGTCTGTCTGCTCATCCAGCTGGGAGAGTATGGCATACGCCCCTTCCAGGTCCCCATAACTGAGGGTCCTGATGAGGAGTCTTATTCCGGCAACGACCTTTGCAGCATCCTGGAAGATTTTGCCCTCCTCTATACCGGTTATCTCCTCTATGGTCTTCTTCTCGCTCTCGGCTATAGCCTTCCGAACCCTGCTGGATAGCAGGGTGTCGGCACTGGTCTGCGCCTGAACCTGCGCTGCCAGGAGCATCAGCGTAAGCATGGTCCACCTCCTCTACTTAATTTCGCTCAAATCGAGGGATTTCTCCCTCTCGTACTTCTCGACCAGCTTCAGCACCAGAAGTCCTGCCTCGTTTATGGTGTTCTGTCCCATGAGTTTTGCAGATCTCAGGATTAACAGTTCCTTCTGGAATCTTTCGGGCTCCAGCCCGGATATCTTTATGGCTTCCTGAATCTGCCTCGGAAGTATCCTCACCTTCTTCTCCTTCACGTAAAGGGTTCCCACCTGCGCTATAGCCCTGAGCACCCTCACCATGAGGGGATTTATCGGATTTCCAAGGCTGTCCGGTGCTCCTGCGAGGGCTCTCTTCAACAGTTTACCATCTTCCGTCAGGACGATGCCATCATCCGGCAGTATATCCAGATATCCCCTCGCCTCCAGTTTGTTGAGGGCGAACTCTATCTCCTCGTGCCATATGGGGTCGAAACTCTCGTAAACATTCTCCACGAAGAATCCCCTTTCTGGAATGGCCTTGAGGACCATGAGTTCGAATCTGGTCAGGTGGGGCATCCTTTCTATCTGGTATGCGAGGGATGCATAGAGTTTCCCAGATTCTGTGGGACCCCCCTGACTTACGAGGTTTCTTTCTTCCGCTGCTTCGTACCAGGAACGATTCGGAGCCGCAAACTCCCTGTTGCCTATGGTTATGGCCTTCACTGCGATGGAGGGAATGTCCCTGATTCCCCTGAGATTCATGTCCCGGAGCACCTGCATTCCATGGTCCGTAATGTCGAAGACCTCCTTACCCTCCATCTCCATGCTCCGGATCAATCCGAAGGATTCCAGGGAGTAGAGGGCCTGACGGACCAGGTCCATCATCTTATCGCGCCACTTTCCTCCCTTCTCGTAGAAACTCTTGAAGACTTCTTCCACCGTTTTGAGTTCTGCGAATTTCTTCTCTATCTCCCTTTTCTTCTGATAACCTATGTCCTGATAGATGCGCCTGCCGTAGTAGGATATAAGGTGCTTGTATTCCTTCAGGGGTCTGTACAGGAGCTCGTTCACTATCTCGTCCGCGGTGGGCAGTATTTCCGGGTTGGTCCCGTGTTTGTCCCAGAGTCTGTCTATGGTTCTGAGGATTTCCGCATCCAGTATGTCTATCGATATGGTCTTCACCTCCATGAATTTCTTCCCTTTCCACAGGTTATACACCTCCAGCAGTTTTTCGCCCGCGGGGAGGAGATTGCCCTCACCATCGATGTAGGCGAGTCCCTCCAGGGTCTCTATCTCCGTTTCCGTCAGGAATTCTTTCCCCTCATCCATCAGTCGGGCCAGGGATACCATTATGTCTTCCGATAGAACTATGTCGTAGGTGGGAGCCACATAGTTCAGGGTTTCCTTTACCAGTTTACCCAGACCGGTGAAGTTGTAAATCTCCCTGGCGGGAACCGAAAATGCAATCAGCCTCATGGATTCGAGGAGGTAGGGGAGTCGGGTTCTGGTGGGCAGCATGGACTGGGGGGCAGGCCCTTCGGGCAGTTTGCGGATGAAGTCGTAGAGTTCCCTGTCGATTATCAGGCGGGGTTTGGCTTCCCTGAATATTTCGAAGACGGTCTTACCCTCATCGCTCACCACCTTCCTCTCCCCCTTCTTCTCCTCCTTCACCGTGGTGGCGAGACCCCTGCTCTGGAGGATTTCGTACGTGCGGGGACTCACGGTATCCCCATTCCGTATGGCGGATTCCAGCATCAGTATTATGTCCGATGAAATCCACCTGTAGTTCTCATCCCACTCGTCCACGGGGGCAAGGACTCCTCTGGATATGAGGTTTTCCAGGATTTCGGATATCCCCTTCCCCCAGTATGTGAGGGAGTAGGTTAGGAGTCTGTCCATATTCAGCAGGTTGGCCCTTTCCAGTTCCAAATACGGGGCCTCTTCCTCCTTCTTCACCTCGAGAGCATCCCTATCCTTCAGTTCCAGAAGTATCCTGGCGTGCTCCTTCTTTATGACCATATCCCATAACCTCCCTGTTTTTCATACCGAATTTAATTTATGTTAACGATTTGCCCCTAAATTTTAAAGCCTCTGCAGGTACCCTGCCGTAAACTTCTTCCCCATGCTCGTCATAGATGGGTCGAAGGGGGAGGGGGGTGGCCAGATTATGAGGACCGCCCTTGCCCTATCCGTACTGCTTGAAAAACCGGTCAGACTGTTCAACATCCGGAGGAACAGACCTCAACCCGGATTGAAGCCTCAGCATCTGGAAAGTGTGAGAGCCATTGCCACCATATCCGATGCCCGCGTGGAGGGCCTGCATCCGGGCTCTATTGAACTCACATTCATACCCCGGAGACCGAAGTGTGGAAGGTACAGGTTCGGTGTGTCCACTGCGGGCAGTATAACCCTCATGATACAGACCATATTTCCGGTCCTTGCTCTTTGCGAGGGATATTCCATCGTGGAACTGGAGGGAGGGACGGATGTCCCTTTCTCCCCCCTTTTCGATTATATGCGACTCGTTTTCCTCCCCATAATGGAGAGAATGGGGGTGAAAGCGCGATTGAGATTGATACGGAGGGGCCATTATCCCCGGGGTGGGGGAAAGGCTGTCCTTGAAGTGTGGGGCGTGAATCGATTGAAGCCCATAAGGGCGGAATTCTTTGGCAAACTCCTGAAGATAAATGGGGTATCCCACTGCACCAATTTACCCTCCCACGTGGCTGATAGGCAGGTGAA
The DNA here is from genome assembly GCA_015494735.1 of Caldifarciminota bacterium. Taxonomy (GTDB): domain Bacteria; phylum Hydrothermota; class Hydrothermia; order LBFQ01; family DSFT01; genus S143-66. The sequence continues at coordinate 9,008 of WGAQ01000111.1, forward strand.
GGGGGCATGCACTCATCTGGAGAAATTGAATGTCCCCTGTGAGATAGAGGAGGAGGTTTCCAGGGGAGCGGGGAAGGGGAGCGGAATAGTGGTCAGGGGTGTATCTGCTTCCGGTCAGGTCCTGGGGGCGGATTCCCTGGGCAGGCCGGGGAAGAGGGCGGAGGTGGTGGGGAAGGAGGCGGGTAGGAAGTTGAAGGAGTACGTGGAAAGGGATTGTGGTGTCGACCCCCACATGGGGGATATGATAATCCCGTATATGGCTCTGGCCGAAGGGAAGAGCATAATCACCACCTGCAGTCTGACGGGCCACATAGAGACCAACCTGTGGGTGGTTCAGGAGATGACGGGGGTCCTCTTCCGGGTGAGCGGTCGGGAACCCGTCAGGATAGAGATGGTGGACTGACCTATAAATTCCGGATTTTTGCCGTGAAATGAATTTCGATATCCGGGTGTTTGCCTTCTACTGCTATTCCCGTGCCCGCTGTATAATTTCCCATCCATGAAGGTCTATATTTCCGTCGATATGGAAGGGATATCGGGGATTGCTAACATGGAGGATGTCCGGCCGGGGAGTCCCCGGTACGAGAGGGGAAGGAAACTCATGGAGGAGGAAATCAATGCCATAGTGGAGCATCTTATCGAAAAGGGTGTTGAAAGCATAACGGTAAACGATGCCCATGCCTTCGCCGATAACCTCAGAATCGAAAACCTGCATCCCCATGTTCAGCTCATATCCGGATATCCGAAGACCCTGTACATGATGGAGGGAATATCTCCCGATTACGACATAGTGTTCTTCGTGGGATACCATGCATCTGCAGGGAGGACCCATGGATTCCTGGACCATACGTACAGTTCCATGGTCATACACGAAATCTTCCTCAACGGACAGAGGTTAAACGAGGCGTACATAAACGGGCTGGTTGCTGCATATTACGATGTCCCTGTGGGCCTTATAAGCGGCGATGACGTTCTTTACGAGGAATCGAAGCACCTGTTCCCGGAAACGGAATTCGTGGTTACGAAGGTGTCTCTCACCAGGAATTCTGCGATACTCCGTCATCCCAGGAGAGTGTATCGCGATTACAGGAGTGCGATAGACAGGATTATTAAGAAGGAGATAAAACCCCTTTCGATTCCCGATAGACTGGAATTCGAACTGGTGGTCAGGGATACCCTGATGGCGGATAGACTGGAGGTGGCGCCTTTCGTCGAAAGGATGGATGGTTACAGGGTGAGATTCTCCGCTTCCAATCCAATAGAGGCCCTGAAGATGCTCAGAACCATAATATCGGTGGCAAGGTGATGATACTCCTTCTGCTTTCCTGCTCTCAGGCCAGGATGGAGCACCTCTGGCAGACGGCCCGCCTGTGGAGGGCGGGGGAGAACGTGGCCAGGGTGGATGCTGCCCGCGATAGTTTGAAGAGGTGCCCCCAGGCTGTGAGCTGGCTTTTCCGCACCAAGATATACGAGAAGGACAGATTCGGTATCCGGGCTATAAGGGACATGTTCATGGGGAATTATGCCCGGACCCTTCCATACCTCAAGGAGGTCCTCCTTTCCACCAGAGTTCAGGGGGTGAAGAATGCCCTCTATCTCATAAGGGAGTGGCGTGTGAAGGAGCTCGGAGATGTCCTGTGGCAGATTATTCCCCGGTACGATGACAGACCTTCCATGCTGTCCAATATAATCTACGGTATTGGACTTTCGGGGGATTCCACACTGGCCAAATACATCGCCGATTTCCTGGAGCATCCGGATGAGCTGATAAGGTACAGGACGATTCAGGCCCTCGGCAGGATGCATGCGTACCAGTACATTCCGTCCATAATCATGCACCTGGACGATGAGCATGCATTCGTCAGGTACGAGTCGTGCAGGGTCCTCTATTCGTGGAGGGATAAATCCTTCGAGCAGGTGGAGAAGTTCGCAAGGAATTCCATCGGCTCGGGTCGATTTCGCTTATTCCTGATGTACACCCTCAGGGGGATGTGCGATTCGCAGTAAGGGAGCCGGACGTTCTGGTTCGGCTATGACAGATATCGTATGGCCGTGATTCGCTGTGGCCGTCCGATATAGAGATGTTCTGTACCGATAGATGACCGGTCTATTCGATGAGCAAAGCATGTAAGTCTAAGTTCATCATAATCTTAAAATTACGACCTTTTTGGTGGGTTGTTTTTGCCTTTACTTCCCTGTAAAATTTTATCGGGGAGGTTCAAAATGGTGGATTTAAAGGAAATTCTGAAAGAGGTGTCCAGTTTCGTCCCCACCGTATGGGGAATAATAGTCGTCAGCGAAGATGGTCTGCCCATAGACCATGCATTTACGAGGGCAATGAACATCGATGACCCTCTGATCGTGGCCGGTCTCCTATCATCGGCAACGGGTTTGATGGAGAATTTGATGAAGGAACTGGCGGAGTCATCTACCGACCTGCTCTTCTCGCAGGGGGATAAGATTTCCATTCTGATAGGCAGAGTGTGCGATGGATACCTCGCTTTCCTGGCCAGTCCTGACACGAAACTGGGTCCCCTTCTGATGGAGTTCAAGAAGTATTCCAGGGTCATAGAGGAGAACTTTAAGAAGATTTTTAAGGGAGGATAACCATGAGGGAACTGGTCAGAGATTTCATCAGGAATGAGGGAATGGTCCTTCCCTCCAGTTTCGTGGTGGAAATTTACTCACAGATTCTTCGATTTGCCGGTGGCTTTGCGGGTCTGATACAGGCGGGCTCCCGCAAGGCGGGGGAGAGTGCCGCGCGTGTATTCAAGGAGAAGTACAGGAGTTCGCTGGATATAAGCGAAATTCCGGAGTTGCTCACCGTGTTCTTCCAGGAATCCGGATTCGGGAATCTGAAGGTGGAACTCAGGGGAGATGTGCTCGTAATAGAGGTGTCCGACAGCCCCCTTCTTCAGGTCAAGGGGAAGGTGGAATCTGCATTGAAGCCCCTTCAGGGGGCCGTGGAGGGGTTTCTGTCCGAAATGCTGGGCAAAAAGGTTACGGGAAGTATAAAGGAGAGGGTCATAGAGGTGAAAATATAATGGAGGATTTGAAGAACATACTGGATGATATCCGAAGGAGCGTCCCTCAGGTGTGGGGGATTGCCATAGTGAATGAGGAGGGCCTTCCGATAGACTATAAACTTGCCCGGCATCTGGAGATGGAGGACCCGGTCATCCTGGGGGGTCTGCTCGCTTCTGCCGTTGAACTTATGGAGAAACTGGTGAAGGAGCTCAATTCCTCATCCCTGGACATGGTCTTTGCGAAGGGGAACAGACTGGTTCTCATTGCGGGCA
>WGAQ01000112.1 GCA_015494735.1 Caldifarciminota bacterium
GGCTCGGAGATGTGTATAAGAGACAGGAGGGAGGTGGTGATAGTGGCCAATGATGCCACGGTTAAGGGAGGAACCTACTTTCCGGAGACCATAAAGAAACACCTGAGGGCCCAGGAGGTGGCGGAGCAGAACAATCTGCCCATCATCTATCTCGTGGATTCCGGAGGGGTCTTCCTGCCGCGGCAGGCGGAGGTGTTTCCCGATAAACTGGATTTCGGGCGCATCTTCTTCAATCAGGCCCGCATGTCTGCCCGTGGAATTCCCCAGATTGCATGCGTTATGGGAATGTGCACTGCTGGAGGGGCGTACGTGCCTGCAATGAGCGACGAAAATGTCATCGTAAAGGGAAGGGGCACCATCTATCTGGCCGGTCCCCCTCTGGTAAAGGCGGCCACGGGTGAGGAGGTCTCCGCCGAGGAGCTGGGTGGTGGAGTCATGCATTCGACCATCTCCGGTGTTACGGACCACCTGGCGGAAAACGATGAGGAGGCCCTCGAAATAGTGAGGTCCATCGTCCGCAACCTGAACAGGCCGAAGCATCTGGATTTCATCGAGATTATCGATGAGGAAGAGCCCCTCTATTCCGCAGATGAGATTTACGGAATCGTTCCCCGGGACATATACAAGCCCTTCGATATGCGGGAGATTATAGCCAGAATCGTGGATGGAAGCCGATTCCACGAGTTCAAGAAGAATTACGGGCCCACTCTGATAACGGGTTTTGCCCATATAAAGGGCATTCCGGTGGGAATTCTGGCCAATAACGGTGTGCTCTTTTCGGAGGCGGCTCTCAAGGGGGCCCATTTCGTTATGCTGGCCAGTCAGAGGCGTATTCCACTCCTCTTCCTCCAGAATATAACCGGTTTCATGGTGGGGAAGAAGTACGAGCAGGAGGGTATAACGAAGCACGGGGCCAAATTCGTTCAGGCGGTGGCCGCCACTCAGGTTCCGAAGATTACCATAATCGTGGGAAGTTCGCACGGTGCGGGCAATTACGCGATGGCTGGAAGGGCATACGACCCCCGTTTTCTTCTCATGTATCCCTGGAGCAGGATTTCGGTCATGGGAGCCCAGCAGGCCTTCACCGTGATGAAAATCATAACAGAGCAGAAGTATAAAAGAATGGGGAAGGAGCCACCGGCGGAGGAGATAGAGCGCCTGAGGGAGGAGATAATGAGGAAGTACGAGGAGGAGGGAAGTGCATACTATTCCACGGCGAGGCTCTGGGACGATGGTATAATAGACCCCGCCGATACCAGAGAGGTTATCGGTTTCCTTCTCTCTGCTGCCCTCAACAGGCCCATACCCCCCTTCGAGGAGACCCCCTGGCCCGTGTTCAGATTTTAGAGGAGGTCGTTTATGGGTTTCGCTCTTCTGCAAGATAATTCGACTTCGTGCGCCGGAGAGGATGAACAGGCGTATTTATCTGTTTAATAGCGGTACCCTGCACCGCAGGGCCAATACTCTTAGATTCGTATCGGGAGATGTAAAGAAGACCATTCCGGTGGAGCAGGTTCAGGAGATATTCGTATTCGGCGAGGTGAAATTCAGCAGAAAGTTGCTCGAATTCCTGATGCTGAAGGGAATCGTTATGCATGTGTTCTCCTATGGGGGCCACTATCTGGGAACTTTCTTCCCTCTGCGCAGGAAGGGTGATTCCTTCTATATTGTAAAGCAGGTGGAGAAGTACCTCGATCCCTCCGAGCGCCTTAATCTGGCCCGCTCCTTCGTAAGGGGTGCCATCAACAACATGATAAGCATTCTGCGCTCCAGAAAGGTGCCCTACGGACGGCTGAGCCGTCTCCTTCCCCACGTGGAGCGGACGAAGGGAATCCCGGGACTCATGTCCGTCGAAGGGGAGGCGTGGGAAACCTATTATCTCCTGTGGAACGATATCATACAGGACGAGTATTTTCGATTTCGCTCCAGGACCAGGCGTCCCCCATCTGACCCCATAAATGCGCTCATTGGATTCGGGAATTCCCTCATGTATTCCCTCTTGGTGGGATATCTGTTCAGGGTGGGGCTGGACCCCAGAATTGGTTATCTGCATTCGGTGAAGAAGAGGGTTTTCTCTTTGAATCTGGATATGGCGGAGTTATTCAAGCCCCTTGTGGTCAACAGGGTTATTTTCAATCTCATAAGCTGGGGAAGGATTTCGCCGGTTCACTTCACGAAGAAGGGCGATGGGGTGTATCTGACTCAGGAGGGGAGGAAGATTTTCGTCAGGAGTTTCGAGGAGATGCTCAGGAGCACTTTTAAGGTCAATAAGGAAAGGAAGATGTCCTACCATGGATTCATAAAGTGGGAATGCGAGCGTCTGAAGTCGGCCATAATGAACGACGAGGTTTACGAGCCTGTTAAACTGGAGCTGGCGTGATGTTCGTCATTCTGGTGTACGATGTGAATGTGAAGAGGATTCCGCAGGTGCATAGAATCTGCAGGAGGTATCTTTACTGGGTTCAGAATTCGGTGTTCGAGGGGGAGATTTCTCAGGAGAAACTGGATAAGTTGTTAGAGGAACTCCGTAAAGTTATGGACAGGGAGGAGGATTCGTTGATGATATTCAAGTTCAGGTATAAGAATATGGTTCGCAAAGTCATCCTTGGAAAGGATAAATCGAAAGGGGGTTCGGATTATGTTATGTGAAGATAAAAAGTAAGTGGAATAAACATAATTTGACAAATGACCGAATAATGTAAAATTCATTTCAAAATTCGACAAATTTTACAAATTGACGGAATATTTCAATGCTGTGAAGATGATTTTAATCGATTCGATGGTCGAAAATCCCCGATGACCGTAATTGAACTGAAGAAATTCCACCCATCAAAGAACGAATTTGTTTTCGATGATGGTCAGTGATTGGTCGAATAAATTGGAACAAGTTAATGTTTTTCAATCGATTATAATCGGACTAATTGAGCGAAAATGACCGGCCGGTCATGGGAGAGCCTTTTGGCAAATTAAGAGTTCTGGAGTATGGTGATTCAAAGTGCAAATCTGTCACAATGATATGTTATTGAAGTG
>WGAQ01000113.1 GCA_015494735.1 Caldifarciminota bacterium
ATTCTGGAGTAAAATTTCGCCGATGGATATACTCAATCACATGGATGAGGAGAGGTATTCGGAATTGTCCGATTTTCTCGCATTCGTGGGCATGTACGAGGACACGGAGCGCATACGGGTTTATAAGAAGCTGATGGATGCCCACAGGGATGCAATAGAAGGTGGAGTGGTGGTGGAGGCGGGGGCGGGATTCGGCATCTTTTCGGAATATGCTCTGGAACTGGGTGCCCGCAGGGTATATGTGGTTGAAAGAAATGAATTCATGCTCCGGATTCTCCGGAGGAAGTTCAGGGGAGACAGCAGGGTGAAGGTGGTCCCTCTCGATGTGATGGATTTCTCTCCCGATGAGGAGGTGGATGTTCTTATACACGATTTCTATGGGCCCCTCCTGTACGACGAATCCCTTTACGTGCTGGATAAGTTGAGGTTCAAACCCCGCATAGTCCTCCCCGACGGTGGTCGTCTTGTGATGAAAGTGGTCCCATTCGATGAGATTCTGGATGAGGTGGTGAGCAGGGATGTGGTGGAGCAGTTGAGGGGGGTTCTGGTGGCAGATTTGTTCGATTACGATAGTTCGAATGATTTCCCCCACGGGGTTCTGGATTGGAAGTGGGGGGAGGGCCTGCGGGGAGATGGGTATCGCTTCGACAGGGATATGAGGGATTATATGCTAATCTTTGCTCTCGAATTGTGGCACGGGAATAGATTCATGTGCAGGGCGGGGGAGTGCTCCAACTGGTCCCTCGTCTTTACTCCCGTTGCCGGAAGGGAGTTCAGGTTCGAATTCCGCTGGGGAGGGGATTTCATGAAGGTGTATTTCCGCTGGGCGCATTGAACCTATATGCTCGAACGAATCAGGATTATGTCTCCATCCTGTACGATGTAATCCTTTCCTTCCAGTCGAACCAGTCCCTGCTCCTTCGCTTTCTTCATGTCCCCAACTTTCATGAATTCATCGAAATGGATAACCTCCGCCCTGACGAATCCCCTCTCCAGGTCCGAATGAATCTTCCCCGCCGCTTCTTTCACCGTAAGGCCCTTTCTTATGAGCCATGCTCTGACTTCCTTCTCACCGGCCGTCAGGAATGTGATGATGTTCAGGGCTTTTTTGATATTCTCTATAATCTTCTCGAATGCAGGCTCGAATCCGTACTCCTTGATGAGTTCCTTTCTTTCTTCTTCCGGGAGGGAGAGGGCTTCTATTTCTAACATGAGATTGGAGACGTTGAAGAGAAGGCCTTTTTCTTTCAGATGCTGGATAAAGCTGCTGTCGGGCTCCTGTCCCTCCATAACGTTGTATATGACCACGCGGGGAATGGCGGTAGCAAACGTGAAATTCTGGACGTACTGTCTTTCCCGCTTGCTGAAGGGGAAAGTGGATATGGGTTTCTCGTTTTCCAGATGCTCCCTGAGTTTTTCGAACAGGGTGATGGCCTCTTTATCCGTTGCCACCTTCTTCAGATTTTCCAGTCGCTTTTCCACCACCCTTAAATCTGCCAGAATCAGCCTGTATTCGATTTCTTCGAAGTCCTGCTGTCCGGTGGTCACATGCAGGAGCACATCGTATTGATTCAGCATCTGGACGATTTCGCCCGTCTTCTCTTCCTTCCAGAGTTTTCCAAATCCTTCGAAATCGTGAATCTCGAAGGTGGCATGGGTTTTCTTTCCGGGATTGTAGATTTTCGAAAGTTCCTCCACTCGCCTGTCGTATAGAATCGCCTGACCGATTCCGCCGATGTATCCCTTCCCTCCCCGGGAATCGGCTCCGGTTAAGAGTTTGAAAAGGGTGGATTTTCCCACCCCTGTGCTTCCGATTATGGCTCCCTTCATGGCGAGAAAGTTTAAAGTTTGGTGAATCTGGAATATAGGAAGAATCCGAAGGCTCCCATCAGGGGTATGAAGCTTATGGCTGTCCAGATGGCTCTTCCATTCGGTGCCAGTGCATCCATGATGATTCCTCCCACCATGGGTCCGATTGCCCATCCCAGTCCCTGAAACAGTCCGAATACGCCCATATAGGATGGGATTCTATCCTTCGGAGACATCTTGCTCACCAGACTCTGGGTGGTGGGAACGGATAGCATTTCCGAGAAGGTGATTACGATTATTGCTCCGATAATATAGAACAGATTCGTTGCAAAGCCAATGGAGAAGTATGCGATGGAGTAGAGGAGAAGTCCGGAGATGAGGGCTTTCAATTCGTTCATCCGTATTACCAGAAGGGATACAGGTATCTGGAAGAACACCACCAGAAGTCCATTGATGGTGTATGCTATTCCCAGTTGGCTCTTCGATATTCCCACATAACTGGTGGCATATACGGACAGGGTGGAGATAATCTGGGACATGGAAACGTAAAGGGTGAGGGTCATGGCCACGAATATCATGAACCTTCTGTCCTTCAGAACCTGGATGAGATTCAGGCTCTTCCTCTCCTGCCTCATGGATTCCTTCCGGCCCGTCTCCCTTATGAAGAGATGGTTTATGATTCCGGCCGTCAGGGTGGTAAGAGCAGTTATGAGAAACAGTATGGCATAGGAAATTTCGGCCAGAAAACCCCCTATTGCAGGCCCTGCCGCCCATCCCAGATTTATGCCCACCCGATTGGTGCTGTAGGCCAGATTCCGGTTCGAAGGGTCTGTCACATCTGCTATTATGGTGTCCACGGTCGTCATGAATATGTTGAAGAAGAAGGAGTTGAGCATCAGGGCGGGGACGAAAAGGAAGGGATGGAGATTCTTCCATACGACCAGTGATATGAAGAGAAACAGGAGCGAGCGTATATAGAATGTGCCCACCAGGACTTTCTTCCTTCCTATTCTGGAAATCAGTATTCCTCCCACTATTCTACCCACAACACCACTCACATATGCGGTGGTGAGCATGGAACCGATTAAACTCATGGGGAGTTCCCTAACCTGATACAGGTATATGGATATGTAGGGGAAGGAGACGGCGAAGCCGAAGGCCATAATGAGGCGGGAGAAGGTCAGTGTCCAGACTTCCCGTGGCAGTTTAAGAATCTGATGCATGGAGCGGAAAATTTTAAGGCTTTAATATTTGGAAGTTGAACTCACCATTATGCAAAAGTTAGTTTGTATTTACATAAAAATTATGAAAACGGGAAATATGGTGAGCAATGCAGGAATTTGTTGCGGACCGAGAGATTTCGGATTGTTGGTATAGCAGAAGATGTACCCGCATGTGGAAAATTTCCGTTTTGCAGAAAGGAGGTGGATAGAGCAGGGATATAGAACTGTGTGATTGAGGCAAAGGTATTGAGCATTAAAAGGTTTTAATTTTGAATCGCTAAGTTATTGTTTTTCAATTTGTTAATGGAAATCTTTTGATGTCTGGAGCGGGATTCCGCCCCATAAGGTTTTATTCTTCAATGATTTTTATGTGCAAATCTCTAAGTAGTTGTTCTTCAACTTCGGATGGGGCTTCTTCGAATAGAGCCTGTCCGGTGGTGGTCTTGGGGAATGCTATCACTTCCCGTATGCTCTCGTTCCCGGTGAGGAGAGCCACTATTCTGTCGAATCCGAGTGCAATTCCACCATGGGGCGGAGCACCATATTCGAGGGTTCTGAGAAAGAATCCGAATCTCTTTTCTATCTCTTCATCCGTCAGTCCTATCATGTGCATCACTTTTTCCTGGAGGGAACGCCTGTGTATTCTTATGGAGCCGGAGCCTATTTCGTTTCCGTTTATCACCAGATCGTACTGCTTACCCCTTATGCTCGCCACGTATTCGGAGAATTCCTTTATGGCGATGGGGTCATTTTCCTGAAGGGCTGGCAGGAGCTGCTCGAGTTTTTCCTCGAGTTTATCGAATCTCTCCATGCCCTCCTCGTATATGCTCGTGAACATGTGGTGGGCGGGCTCTATGCGTTTCTCATCCTCGTTCCATTCGAATATGGGAAAATCCTTTACCCACAGGAAGGACCAGTCCTTTTCTATGAGATTCAATCTCCTGATTAATCTGTTCCGGATTTCTCCCAGAACCTTATACGGTTTTTCGCCCAGGTCAGCCACTACCAGGTATGTTCTATTATCCTCGAACTTTTCTCCATTTATGTATTTGGCAAGCTGTCCCGAAACCTTCCCCTCGAATTTCTTGAAGAAGAGCAGGCCCCCTGCTCCCAGGGAAATGGCTTCCTCCCTCAGATTCTCGATTTCCTTTCGGCTGAAGTTGTGGGGAATGGGCAGGGCGATTACCCTTCCCCCTTTCTCCCTTATGGAATCCACTATTCCAAAACCATGCACCTGCTCGGTTATATCTATCAGACGTATGGAGCTCCTCAGGTCCGGTTTATCCGAGCCATAGTTCTTTATGGCTTCTTCATAAGTCATCCGTGGAAATGGCGTTTCCACTTCGATTTTCAGTATATCCTCGAATATGCTCTTTATGAGTCCCTCTGTCAGCTCCAGCACATCCTCCACATCCACGAAACTCATTTCCAGGTCTATCTGAGTGAATTCGGGTTGCCTGTCTGCTCTCAGGTCCTCGTCCCTGAAGCACTTTACTATCTGGAAATACCTGTCGAATCCGCTCACCATGAGGGTCTGCTTATAGAGCTGGGGGGACTGGGGCAGGGCATAGAACTTTCCGGGATTCAGTCGGGATGGGACGATGAAGTCTCTGGCTCCCTCGGGAGTCGATTTGGTCAGAAAGGGTGTTTCCACTTCCACAAATCCCCTTTCGTGAAGATAGTTTCGGGTTATATTCATGGCCCTGGACCTGATTATCAGATTTTTCTGCATTACGGGTCTTCTCAGGTCCAGGAATCTCCATCTGAGACGGGTCTCCTCGCTGGCATTGATATCGTCCTCCGGAAGGAAGGGGAGGGGTTTGCTTTCGTTCAGAACTTCGATTTCCTTTGCCACCACCTCGATGTATCCCGTGGGATGCTCCGGATTTATGTCTTTTTCCGGCCTTTTCCTTACCGTCCCCTTTACCTTAATCACGTATTCCAGACCCAGTTCCCTTGCCTTTTCCACGAGGTGGGGCTCTTCCACCACAATCTGGGTCCTTCCGTACCTGTCCCTCAGGTCTATGAAGGTAAGAGCACCGATATCCCTTAATCGCCTTATCCATCCGGTCAGGATGACTTCCTGTCCGATATGGGATTCGTTGAGTTCTCCGCAGGTGTGGGTTCTTATCATGGGAGAAATTTTAACGGGGTTTCTTCCCGCCGATTATAAAACATAATTTATCTTATGTAAACAAACCAAAAATCCACCACCAACAACAACTTTAAAATTAACACGATGAAGGGCCGCAAGTTCGTCACCACATCGGGAATCGAGATAAAGGAAATATACACCTGGGAGGATTTAAAGGGCTGGAATCCCGAAGAAAAACTGGGATTTCCGGGAAAATATCCATTCACCAGGGGAGTGTACCCCAACATGTACAGGGGGCGCCTCTGGACCATGAGGCAGTATGCCGGATTCGGCTCCGCCGAGGAAACCAACGCCCGTTTCCGGTATCTTATAGAGCAGGGGCAGACCGGTCTTTCGGTTGCCTTCGACCTGCCCACACAGCTGGGTCTGGACCCGGACCATCCCATGTCTGAGGGGGAAGTGGGTAAGGTGGGCGTTTCCATATCAAACATCGAGGAAATGGCCATACTGTTTCAGGGAATCGACCTGGGGAGCATATCCACTTCCATGACCATCAACGCAACAGCTGGAATCCTGCTTGGATTTTATATGCTCCTTGCGGAGAGGCAGGGGATTCCCGCTGAAAAGCTTTCGGGAACTATACAGAACGATATACTCAAGGAATTCGCTGCAAGGGGTAATTACATATACCCCGTTAAACCATCCATGAGATTGGTGGGAGACATCATAGAGTTCTCAGCCAATTACCTTCCGAAGTGGAATCCCATATCCATTTCGGGATACCATTACAGGGAAGCGGGGGCAACGGCAGTTCAGGAACTGGCATTCACTTTCGCCGATGCCATTGCCTACGTGGAAGAGGTCCGGCGCAGGGGTATAGATGTGGATAAATTCGCTCCCCGCCTGTCCTTCTTCTTCAACGCCCACATGAACTTCTTCGAGGAGATAGCGAAATTCAGAGCCGCGAGGAGGATATGGGCGAGGATTATGAAGGAGAGATTCGGAGCAAAGAATGAGAAATCCATGCGCCTGAGATTCCACACCCAGACAGCCGGCTCCTCCCTGACAGCCCAGGAGCCCGAAAACAACATCATAAGGACAGCATTCGAGGCCCTTTCGGCAGTTCTGGGTGGAACCCAGTCCCTGCACACGAATTCATACGATGAAGCCCTTTCTCTCCCCACGGAAAAGAGCGTGAGGATTGCCCTGAGGACACAGCAGATTATCGCATACGAAACAGGAGTCGCCGACACAGTGGACCCTCTGGCGGGCAGTTATTTCGTGGAGAAGCTGACGGATGAGATAGAGGAGAGGGTATGGGAATATCTGGAGAAAATCGATGCAATGGGTGGGGCAGTGAGTGCAATAGAAAAGGGATACTTCCAGGAGGAAATCGCAAAGAGTGCATACGAATGGCAGATGGAAGTGGAAAGGGGAGAGCGGATAATCGTGGGGGTAAATGCATTCAAATCGGAGCAGAAAGAGAAGGAGAGAATAGAGATATTCCGCCTTCCGGATGAGGTGGTGGAGAAAATCATCGAAAGACTACGCAAGTTCAAAGCCAGCAGGGGAAAAGAATATGTGAAGACCCTGGAGAAATTGAAAAAGAAAGCCCGGACGGACGAGAACCTCATGCCCTATATACTGGATGCCATAAAGGCAAAAGCCACCCTGGGAGAAATATCCGACGCCCTGCGGGAGGTGTGGGGCACGTACGATTGAAGGAAAATCAGAAGGGCAACGATGCAATGAATTCCAGACTCTTACTGTAGGCAAACTTCCTCCAGGCCTTCTTTCTGGACAGAATCAGGGACAGGGGTGATATACCTGCCTTCAAATAGCATTTCAGGGGAACATGAATTCTATAGAATTTCCCATTCAGGGGAGCAGACGAAAGTTTTCTCTTCAGGATGTACTCTGCGAGATATGTTCTGGTAGGAACGAACGGAGATTCCTCCTTCAGGTGGGGGATGGAAAAGTATTCCTGCGGTGTCATCTCATCGTAAATCACAGGATGGTTGAGGGAGCATCTCCTCACGGCCATGCGTTTCCTCGTGCTGATGGTCCATGGATTCATGGGGATTCTCTTTTCCGAAAGCACGATGGAGTTGACTATCTCCGAGAGGTTGTCTCTGACGAAATGGAAGGTCCTGTAGAAGACCACCGGATTGGTGGCCATGGAGAAGTTTTCTCCAATTTCATCCCTGTACGAGTAAAAGTTCCCGACGAATATCATCTCCTTCCTCCTGTCGTCCCACAGGAGTGCAAACATGGTTCTGTTGAA
>WGAQ01000114.1 GCA_015494735.1 Caldifarciminota bacterium
CATCTGGAGCTCCTCAAGAGGTCTCTATAGTCCTGATTTTGACCGGGATTCCCCCGGTCATATTTACCCTGCTCGAAATTTCCAGAAAGTTAATAGATTTTCAATGGTTCGTTTATGACGGTCATATATGACTTGCCGCGAGCAGCATAAGCCTTTATAATTTAACCCGAAAATTCATGCACCTGTATTGAGTTGATTGAGAAAGGAATCGAATCGTTAAAGGAGGTTGGAATATGATAGCAATAGACAGGATAGCAGGTGTGGCGGAGAAGTATGTGGACCAGCTCTTCAATATAGGAATATTCACCACCCGTGATCTTCTCGTCAGGGCTTCCACCAGAGAGGGCAGGAAGACCATCTCTCTCCTTACGGGCATAGATGAGGATACGGTTCTCAGGTGGGTGCAGATGGCGGATTTGATGAGGATAAATGGGATTGGACCCTTCTATGCCCGTCTTCTGGAGGAGGCTGGAATTCGCTCTGTGGATGAACTGGCAGCGAGCAACGACAGGGAACTCTACCTGAGGATATCCCGTGTAAATGCCCGCCTGAAGATGGTGAAGAAGATTCCCACTATACTTCAGGTCAGGGACTGGATCAGACAGGCCCGGAGGATGAGGAGCGTTGTGATTTACTGATGTATGCCCCGTGCTAACGGGGCTTCCTGTCCACGATGTCCGAGATCAGTATATAGGTACCTGCGCTTATCGTCGCTATGAGGAAGGACAGGGCAATGCCCTTTGCGGAGAATCCGGATAGCAGAAGGGTGGCAAGGACGAAGGTTATGGAAAAGACGTAATTGTGTATCAGGAATCTGCTTATCTTTCCCGAAACCCGCATGACCGTCATCCTGAATGAATAGATGCTGGAGATGAGAAAGGCCACTGCAAATATCATCAGAAGGGGATAGTATCTGACATACTCTGACCTCGAAAATACCTGGATAATCCACTTTCCGCCTGCCATCTCCACTATGAAGAGGGACAGGGAGAGGAATAGGTAGGAGGGAAAGGCCATCCTCGCGGTTCTGCTTCCCCCCCTGCTCATCCGGGGAATCAGCCATATCATGAAGCTGGACAGAATCTGTCTGAAGAGCCAGTCGATTCTCCTTACCAGCGTTAAACCTGCCACATCCCCCGGGGATATGCGCTCCATTATAATCCTGTCCCAGTATCGCATTATGGGAGAGGTGAGGACGGAGGCGAAACTGTAGGATATGTATCTCAGAAATCGCCCTGCTCCGGAGAGCTTCCATGCGGGGGACAGGAGGAAAATTCCGGCGATGAAGGGTATAGTGCTCGCCAGTCCATAGACCATGCCCACCCTGACGGGGGAGTCCGGTCTGGTGATGAAGAGGCCCATCACTATGAGAATCAGGGATGTGAGGTACAGGGCATTGGCCAGGTGGAATCTGCGGGCTGCCCTTGCGTACGAGACCAGGAGGCTCAGTCCGGTGAAGGGCAGGAAGAGCATCACGAATGGCAGGGTCCGGTTGTTGATAAGGACGATGAGCAGACCCATTAACATGTAGAAGATGGCGAACAGCATCAGGCCCATTCCCAGAAGGGACCTGGATTCATTGGGACTGGACTTCGGGACGAAATGCTGGAATACGAGTTCCATGGCCACCGCGGGTATGGTTCCCGCAAACAGGACCAGGGATTGCATATAGAAGAATCTGTCCAGTATGGGTTTATCCACAAGAAGGAAAAGGACTTTAACATGGGCTATGCCCAGAAGGAGCACGAATACGTGGTATATGCCGCTGAGCCAGAATCTCTTCACCCTTTACCTACTGTACAGGGCTCTGGGGAATGAACACTTCATCCAGACGGGTCCTGTTTCCGTTGTCGTCCACTCCTCCGACCACGTGTATCGTATTCCCATAGACGAAGGCGCCCAGGAATGCTCTGGGGGTCGGGATTTCGCTCACTGCCTCCCATCTATCCGCTGCGGGGTCGTATCGGAAGACCTGCGTGTTTATGTTGCCATTTTCCATTCTTCCTCCAAATACGTATATGTATCCATCGTATTCCACGCAGGCATGTCCTTCCAGCCACAATCCCAGTCTTGCCTTCTCTGACCATGTGTTGGTGGTTATATCGTACTCTTCCACCAGGTCGTTTCCTCCTCCAATCAGGTAGATGCTGGTTCCCATTGCCACAGCGCATCCGAAGTCATGGGTGTATAAACTGGGGGGCTCGCTTACGAAGGTGTCGGAGGATGGGACATAAACGTAGTGGTCAGTCTGGCCTTCTCCTCCCATTATGTGGATTTCCCCTCCGGAATATGCTGCGCTGCATCCATACGTGGAATAGGGCATGGGTCCTATATCCCTCCACGAGTCCGCTCCCGGGTCATAGGAGAAGGCGAAGGAGGTTCCACCCGCTGCATACCCTCCGAAGACATACACTTTAGTGCCGTCGAATGCGGAGCACGGGCTCTTCAGGGGTATGGGCACGCTGTCTATTTCGAGGGGGGCTTTGAGCACATACTCCGTTCCATCGAAGTATATGTTGGTATTCAGATAATCTACCGAGGTGGAATCACCACCAATCAGATACCTGCCCGCCGTTGTAAAATAGGCTACGGGAAAAGGCAGTTGTGGTCCCTGCGACCAGTTATTTCCCAGGTCCGGAGTTCCGCAGGAGTATAAGAGGGCAATAATCCCGATTAGCAGGGTTCTCTTCCTCATGGGAAAATACTCGTTATGCAAGAAAAGTATAAGGGTGATGTCAGGGTGATGTCAAATGTCCAGGAGTGTCAGTTCTCGATGTTCATCTGATAGAACTTTTTACCGAGAGAATTGTATAAACGAATCTCTTCAGCCACACGGCTGAGATTGACGGGATGGTTTCGAATGATTTTCCGCACGGTTTCCCGACTAATGCCAAGTAGATAAGCGATTTCCGAAATTGGGACCCTGCGGACTTTGTGAAGGTAGATTATAGCCTTCTTCTGCCTGTCGCTCATAACAATCTCATTCTTCTTTTTTTACTGTCATATGTGAAGACCAGAATTTCCTTCTTTCTTTGCCCACTTATGTCTTTTGCTTTTTGTATCGCCTCCTTGGACATGAAGCGGGC
>WGAQ01000115.1 GCA_015494735.1 Caldifarciminota bacterium
ATTCCAACGAAACCGATGGGAGCATCCAGCCTGTTTAATAAATGGAAGAGTTCGGGTTTTATTTTTCGAGGTGGCCCCAGGGGTCCGTCCGGTGTTATTCCTATCGCCTCTCCCCTTTTGAATCGACGCACCATCTCCACAGCCCCCTTCAGCCTCTGCTTCCTGTATGAACTCTCTATCACCCCATAACCGAACTCCCTGAGCAGGGCAGAAATGTACTGACCATCCCGGCTCGGGGAGACGAGAGCCGACCCCCTGACCCCTTTCAAAACCTTCGGAACGACCAGCAATTTGGAGTGCCATATCAGATAGAAGACATTCTGCCTCTTCTCCCCGATTATAGTGAGGCGGATGGTGGATATGTATGCTCTAACTACCTTTGCCAGAGTCCACTTTGAAAAATCCATACATCCTCCGAAATACAGTCAGGTAAACCAGAACTATGTAGAGGGATATGAGGGCAGTATAGTACTTCCACAGGAAAGACATGAGGAAGATATATAGGATTCGCACTGTTCTGTCCATGGGACCCACCCGGAGGCGCCTGTCTTCACCCCTGGCCACGGCCTCATCCAGCCCCTCTGCACGGGCCCGCGTATAACTTACCATGAAGGAACCGAACATGGCCGCAAGAGTGAGGAACAGATTAAGTGGCTCATGCCTGAAATAATAGGCTATCCCGAGGAAAAGGGCGAACTCGGAGAACCTGTCCAGGCTGGAATCGAGAAATGCACCGAATCGGCTTTCTTTTCCGCTAATCCGTGCAAGGGTTCCATCAATGGAATCCAGGACATTGGTGAGGATGAGAAGGATGGCCCCGATTACGGGCCTCCCCATGGCGTAAAAGACAGGCGGTATGAGGGACAGGAGGAATCCGAGGACGGTAATCACATTGGGATGGACACCGGTCCGGGAGAGGAGGAATGCAATCTGTCTTATTACAGGCCTTTCCCTCTTAAGTTTTCCCCAGAGCTCAACCATTTTTCTTACCACCATCGAGCAACTTCCTCACCTTCTCGTAAATCTCCGGGAGCCTCCTCAGTATGGCGACAACTCTGAGGTACGTGGTCCTCTCCATCTGGGGAAGACCGGAAGAATACACGGTATTGGGCTTCAATTTGCCCGACAGACCCGTCTTGGCGGTGGCAATCACCCCATCCGGAACCTCGACGTGGTCCGCCACCCCCACCTGTCCGGCCAGGATGACCCATTTTCCGATTCGCGTGGAGCCAGCGATACCCGTCTGCGCCACTATCATGCTGTTCTCCCCCACCACCACGTTGTGGGCAATCTGAACGAGGTTATCGATTTTCGTTCCCCTGCCGATGCGGGTCTCCCCGATGGTGGCTCTGTCTATGGTGGAATTGGCCCCAATCTCCACATCGTCCTCTATCACCACCCTTCCAATCTGGGGGATCTTCTGCCATCCCTCATCCGTCCTCTCGTATCCGAATCCATCAGCCCCGATGCGGGCTCCGGAATGAATTATCACCCTCCTGCCAATGGAGACCCTTTCTCCCACGTACACCCCCGGATATATGACCGTGTAATCTCCGATTTCCACATTGTCCCCGATGTAAACGTGCGGGTATATGAGGACATTTCTCCCAATCCTCACATTGTTGCCCACATAGGCGAAATCCATTATCTCCGTCCCCTCCCCGATTTCCACATCCCGCCCTATGGATGCTCTACGGGAAATCCTTCCGGAGGGTCTCCTGTGCCAGTCGAAGAAGGGCAGTATCCGGGCCATTGCCAGCCTAACATTGGAAACCCTTATGAGGGCATCGTATCGGGCTTTCCGCGGCTCGAAGGAAGAGACTATGATACCTGCCTGAAAATCGGAATCCATCTTCCTGTCCGAAAGGAAGACCAGCGCGCTCCTGTCGGAATCACCGGGGAGGGCCACCCTCTCCACCACCGCATCCTCCACCCCCTCCACGGTGGAATCCAACATGCGGGCAATCTCGAGAGCAGAAGGCATGAGAAAATTTTAAGCCGCAATACCATTTCCCGACAGGAATCGAAAGCATGAGCTTTCTGAGAACCTTATTCAAAGCAGATGTCCACCACCACATGAATCCTCCAGGCACAGACCCCAAGTCTCGAGTCCAGAGAAAGGAAAGTCCGCTCTGGCATAGAGGGAAAACAGGAGCAGTCAGGTACGTCCGTGTCCGCTCGCCCCTGACGATACTCCCGGGAACTCCATCTGCTCGAAAGGGAAGGTTTCTCACACAATCCTGAAGGAATGACCCGCACTTTTCCCGCCGGACCCATGGAGCAGTTTCGCCTATCATGGACCCGGGAGGGAAAATTTTTAGAGGCGAACGGGAATTTAAAATTTGTGAGCGAAGGGCAATTCTCCCGGCATTAAACTTGAAGGGTGAGGACACGTATATTCTTTGCATTGCTTGTATCGATTGCGGGGTGCACGACCACCCCTGAGCCCATAGACGATAGCATCCCAATCCTTCCGGGGGTCCACATAGCGGAGAAGGAGACCCCATCGGAGTACACAGAGGGTCTGGACATGGCCAGATACATCGATGCACAGATAGTAAGGATTCCCGTGGACTGGGCAGCCCTGGAGCCGGAGCCCGGCCGGTTCGATTCCACATATCTGGAAGAGGTGAAACAGAGGGTTGTGGAGGCATATATCAGGGACATTGCGGTCATACTGATGTTTGCCCAGAGCCCATACTGGGCCAATGGGGACAACGACCCCCCTTTCCCGCCCCTGCCCTCCCACTACGGGGATTTCGCCCGTGCCCTCCTGCACCTCTACTCCTCCATACCACAGGAGTACAGGGAAGATATTCTGGCCATAGAGGTGTGGAACGAGCCCAACAGCATAGAATTCTGGCCCACATATACACAGCCGCGGGAGGGGACCTTCGTTCTTGTGCCCCTGGAGGCGGCATTCGAATACGCCGAACTGCTGGATTCCACTTACACCATCGTGAAAGACTCCTTTCCGGACATCCGGATTCTGGGAGGCTCCATGGCATCGGCGGATGTGGAATATCTGAGAATTCTCCTGGACCAAAGGGCAGAGAGGGTGAATTTCGACGCCCTGAGCGTCCATCCCTATGCGAGGGTGGATGAGGTGGACAGCGCCCACTATGGTTATGCACAGTATCCGGACCAGTGCAACGAATCGGACCCCCTTTCCCCACCATGGTGCTTCCAGCAGGGGCTGGAGGACATATTTTCCACTCTGGAGGAATACGGTCTGGGAGACATGGAAATCTGGATAACGGAATTCGGGGTCTCCAGCGGATACGGATGGGGGGATGCTGGAGGGGAAGAGGAGCAGATGAGACACCTCGAAATAGCCATGGATATTCTGGAGGGATGGAGGACGGAGGGGATTTACAATATCAGGGCCTTCGTGTGGTACAGGCTGATGGATGAAGTGGAGGACAGTTTCGGACTGTACAGGGAGGACGGGACGTTGAAACCCGCAGGGGAAGTCTTCAGGGAGAGGGCGAAAAGGTAAACAGCGGAGCCAGAGGCTCCGAAGCAGTGCATCCGAAGTTATTTCTTCCTGGGTGCATTCTTCACAGAGCCCTCCACGAAGGGCATCTTCACCACCTCATATTCGAAGTTCTTGACCTTCAAACGGGTCCCCCTCTTCGAATGCTCCCTCTTCACGTAGGCCATGGCTATACCCCTCTTCAGGATGGGGGAAAAGGTCCCGCTGGTCACGTGCCCCACCTTCTCATCCCCCGCACTCACGGGGTCGGCGTGGCGGGGAATTCCCCTGGAAACGGCCCTGAGGCCCACCCTGTAGTACTCCGGTTTCTGCTCCAGGACCCGGAGGACCGCCTCCTTTCCGATGAAATCCTTATCGAAGTCTATGGTCCACTTCAGGCGGGCGGATATGGGGTCCGTGCTCTCATCTATGTCGTTTCCGTAGAGAACATACCCCGCTTCCAGTCTCAGGGTATCCCTTGCCCCCAGCCCCGCCATGCGAACAGCCTCTCTGGACAGAAGTTCCACGGTTATGTTCACTATGGCATCGGGGACAGCATATATCTCGAAACCATCCTCCCCCGTATATCCGGTTCGGGACAGGAGGACGTCATAACCCATCACCTTCGTCTCGATGGCTGTGTAGTAATAGACCCTGTCTATGGGAGCCTCCGTGTAATCCTGCAGGATGTTTACGGATTCGGGACCCTGAAGAGCAATCTGGGCAACGCCTTCCGTTATGTTCTCCAGAACGATATCGAAGTTCCCCTCCTCCCTTACCCTCTCCATGTGCTTCAGGTCCTTGGAAGTGGTGGCGGCATTGATTACAACGAGAAAGTCATTTTCGGGAAGCCTGTATATGACCAGGTCGTCTATGATGCCTCCCCTCTCGTTCAGCATCAGGGCATATCGGGCATCCAGTTCATCCATCCCGGCAACATCGGCCGTGGTCAGATAATTGAGATACTTCTCTGCATCGGGGCCCATCACCTTGACCCGCCCCATGTGGGATACATCGAAAATGGATGCACTCTCGCGCGTCCATAAGTGCTCGTTAATAATTCCGGAATACTGAAGCGGCATCTCCCATCCCGCAAAGTCCACCATGCGGGCTCCAAGTTGCCTGTGAAGTTCGTTTAGTGGCGTCTTTTTCATGACTTAAGTTTATAGGCCTGCCGGCGAGTTCCCGATTTGTGGAAGATTCTGTTGAAATTCAATCAAAAATCACACCATAAAATTTGGACATGAAGAAGGGAAAACTGAGCATTATAGTCGGAATAGTGGCTCTGCTTCTATTCATGCTCTCCGGGTATCTTCTGGTCTATATGAACGATTTCGCGGCGGGGCAGGCCCTGAAGGAGAGCCTCGGGGATAAGGGTTATAAGCTGACTGTAATAGCCCATGCCCACGGGAACCTCTTTGCCCTCATGAACATCATCATCGGAATCCTCCTAAGCAAATTCGATGTGGAAACGAAAGCTTGCAAAGGGATTGCCACCCTCGGACTGCTGGGATTCCTCATGCCCCTCGGGATTCTCGGGAAGGTCTTCCTGAATCTGACTCCCATAATCATCTTCTTCGGAGAAATCAGCATGATAGGGGCATTCGCATGGCTCCTGATTAAGATTCTGAAGAATTGAGCGTCCGGGCGGCTTCGCCGCCCGATTCACTTCCTGGAGGAAAGGTACTCCATACCCTTCCGGGTGATTTCCCACATCTTACTCTTACGGAAGGAGCACGAATCCCTTATGGGGCATACGCTACACGTGGTTTCGCATTTCGAGGGCCTGATGTATCCCCTCCTCTCCAGGACCTCCAGCGCCCATTCGATGGTGCGTCTGTCGAAGTCCAGATACCTCTCAAGTCCGTCGATGTCCTTCGGGAAGCGAAGGGCCCTGAGAATCCAGACGAATATATCCTCTTCACCCATGGATGAGTACGGCAATTTTATAGAACAGGACAGCCAGGATAAAGGCCACCGTCATCTGATAGACGATGGAGAGCAGAGCCCATCTGCCCCCGAATTCTTGCTTTATAGCAGCAACCGTGGCCAGACACGGGGTATAGAGGAGAACGAAGACCATGTACGCCAAAGCCCCGGCAGGGGTCAGCACCTTCGAGAGGTGGGCCCCAAGGGTTAATTCCACAGGGGGGATTCGAAAGCCCGGTATTCCGAATATGAGTGCCGGAGCCTCCACGCTCCCCTTCACAGCATCTAAAAACGCATCCCGTATCATGGAGAGCCCCTCCACGAATCCGATGGGAGACAGGTGCTCCGCTCCCTGGAACCCCACCGCCAGGGCACCGATAATCACCTCCTTGGAAACGAAACCCGGTATCAGAGCCCCCACGAGCCTCCAGTCATCCACACCCATCAAACGAAAGAGGGGCAGCATCCCTCCCGATACGAGCCGATAGATGCTCTCCCCGTAAAGGTGCATGTGCATGGTGAACCAGACGAGCACAACCCCCGCCACTATTATGGTCCCCGCACCCCTGATGAATTCGAGGGTCCTGCTCCAGGAAATGCCGAGCAGGAGACCCGGGTCGGGCATGCGATAGGGAGGAATCTCGAAAATGGAAGGGGACTCGTCCCGGAAGAGTTTCTTCAGAAGGCTCCCCGTGATGAAAGCCACCATGGCCCCCAGGAGGTAAAGGGAAAGGACAACGGGAACCGGATTGCGGGGAAAGAAGACAGCAGCGAACAGGACGAGAACCGGCAGGCGGGCGCTGCAACTCATGAAGGGAATCATGAGGGCCACCTTCAGACGGTCGCGAAAGTTTTCCAGAGTCCGGGTGGCGTATATGGCGGGCACGTTGCACCCGAAAGCCATCATCAGAGGAGCGAAAGATTTTCCCGGAAGACCGATGAAGGACATAAGGGTGTCCAGGACGAATGCCATCCGGGCCATTATCCCGCTGAGCTCCATAAAACCGAGAACCAGATAGAAGAGGAACAGCACCGGGGCGAAACTCAATACTGTGCCAGCCCCCGATATGACCCCCTCTATAAGGAAAGATGCGAACATCCCATCAACTCCCGCGGTCAGGAGCCATCCACCCAGGACCCGGGACAGGGTTCCCATGAATTCCACCCACGGGGAGGAGAGGAAGAATGCAAATCTGAATGCGAGGATTAGAAACAGGAGCATGGCAACGGGTCCCGCAACCGGATTCATCAACAGAGCATCCAGTTTCTCCTGAATCATCCCACGGGACTTTCCCCTGAACACCACACGGGAGGCCACACCGCGGGCAGTGGATATCCGTCTTCCCTCCATGTAAAGAAACGAATCCCCCACCTCGCTCCTCAACCTTTCCCGCCAGACATCGGCGACTTCCTTCAGGGAGGCTCCCACGGGAAAGAAGTCCCTTTCCTCTCCCATAAGGAGAGCCACGGCAAGCCACCTTCTGGCGGGATGCGAAATTTTCGATGCGATTTCCTCTATGGCAACCTCCACATCCTTCCCGTAATGGACCGGAGGAACGGGAATTGCGGCCCGGTCAATCGCCGACAGGAGCTCATCGAGGCCCTCCCCCTTCACCGCAACGGTTTCCACAACCGGAATCCCCAGTTCCTCCTCGATCTTCGAAGGGAGCACTTCGATCCCCCTTCTCCGGGCCTCATCCACCATATTGAGAATTAGAATCATGGGAATGCCCATCTCCATGAGTTCCAGGGTCAGGTGGAGGTCCCTCTCCAGATGGGCCGCATCCAGCACGTTCACGATAACATCAGGGGGATTCTCCACGAGTTCCCGGAGGGTTATTTCCGCATCGGGACTCTCATCGAGCAAATCGTAAACCCCCGGCAGGTCCACCAGTCGAAAAGTCTCACTCCCCGCTTCCACCTCCGCGGATATCCTCTCCACCGTGGTACCGGGCCAGTTGGCCACCTCCATCCGCCTGCCCGAAAGGGCGGAAATCAATGTGCTCTTTCCCGTATTGGGATTACCGACGAAAACCACCCTCCTCATCCCTTCCTCCTGACTTTGATAAATTGCGCATCCTTCCTCCGCACAGCCAGGAGAAGGACATCGTCCACGATAATGCCCACGGGATTCCCGGCCGGCCCCTTCCGAAACACCCTGACTGTGGTTCCCGGATACAATCCCATATAAATCAGCTTCCTGCGGAGGAAACCGGGTCCCTCTATGCTCAGGATTTTCGCCTCCTCACCCACCTCCAGCTCTGCCAGCGTCAGAGGACCGGAGGGCATCGCCAGAATTTTAAGGAATAACCGACTGAATTTATAGGAAAATGCGAATCGGTTTCGATTCAGGAAGGTTTATAATTCCTGAGATACCATCCCACCACCGGGGCATGCTCCCTCCTGCAGATGGCCGAATAGAAGCCACCTCCCACGTATGCCCTCTTCCCCTCCAGGGATTTCATGACTGGTCCGGAGGAATAGATACGGGGAACATCCATGTCGAAGGGGATGATTTTCTCCACCAGCTTCATATACAGTCCCTTCAGATTTCCTCTGTTTATCTGGGAAACCATCTTCCTGCTGAGGGTTATGGAAATATCCGAATCTCCGAGCTGGAAGGGCAGGCGAGATGCGTCCAGTTTATCCCCGAGTCGCTCATCCTCGAATTCCAGTTTCACCCTCACGTTGCGGAAGAAATCTTCCAGTTCCACCCCGGACAGCTCCTCGAAGTCCAGATTCGCTCTCTCGATGGAATAACCGAACTTTATGGTCTCGTTGTTCAGGTGCTCCAGGAAGTAGTCCACCACGAATCTGTAATCGGATTTCTTAAGATCGAAATCGTAATGGTACCGGACCCTCTGCACCTGAGAAATATCGAAAGTCCTGCGATAGAGACCCAGGTCCACCACCACCTTCTCCCCCCTAACATGGACGGCAGTTCCATAGAGGGGCTTCCCTTTCACCTTGACGGGCTCCCCCTCCCGCGGCACCCCCTCCTCGAATTCCACCCTCATAACCTTCACTCCGATATGTGTTTCCTCGAAGGGCTCCAGGAGGATAATCCTGTTCTTCATGAAAGTGGAAAATCTGTCGAACCTCCTCCACTTCTCGTGTCCCTTCTCTATACCCTTCTCCTCCAGGGCCATACCTATGGGATTGGAGTGGACAGATGGATGGAAGTAGCGAAATGGATTTATGTACCGGTAGAGGGCCAGGTATATATCCACCAGTTGCTTCCCCTTCGGAACGGATACCTCCTCCAGTTTGATATGCTTCAATCCGATATCGCGGGGCACCTCGAATCTGATATCCCTGACATCTATCTCGTCCAGAAGGATGAATTCCCTGTCCGAAAGGGGGATTACCGGAGCCAGTTCGGAGAGGAATTCCAGGAATCTCCCCACGTAGATGTCATCGTGCCTGCGGAGCTGAAAGGAATACCTGAAGACGGGTACCGGATAATGCATCTCCACATCGAACACATCGGCCTTCGCGACGGGCGCCGTTTTCTCTTCTTCCTGCGGAAAGAGCGGTGGAATCTCCTCCATGGCCTGAAACTGCGGAAAGTTTAAAGGGAATTCAGAGGGGGAAAGTCCTTTCTATGAGTTCGATATCTTCGGGCGCCAGCTGGAAGTTCAGGGAATCGATATTCTCCCTCAGATGCTCCGGACTCTCCGTTTTGAATATGGCGATTATGTCCCTGTTCCTGCTGAGGAGGAAGTTGAGGGCCACCTGAGAGGGGGTAACTCCATATTTCCCGGACACATCCTCCAGAACCCTCCACTTTTCGGGAGGCGGATATTTGCCCTGCCAGAGGGGAGAATAGGCCGTCATGATGATACCATGCTCCCTGCAGAAGGGGAGTATATCCCTCTCCGCACTCCTGTCGGACAGGTTGTATTTCACCTGATTGAAGACTATATGGTTGGGAGAGAATATGCGCAGAGCCTCCTCCATCTCTCGAACGGAGAAGTTGCTCACCCCCGCATATCGCATCTTCCCTTCCTCAATCAATTCGGAAAAAGCCCTGAAGGTCTCCTCCAGGGGATAACTGCCATCCCACCAGTGGAGCAGATAGACGTCCACGTAATCCGTTCCAAGCCTTCGCAGGGTCTTTTCCAGTGCCTCCTTCGTTCCCCTGTAGGAGGCGTGATACGGCAGAACCTTGGAAACGATGAACACCTCCTCCCTGTTCAACCCTTCGAGAGCCTCTGCTATGGTCTCCTCCGCTCCGGGATACATCTCCGCGGTGTCTA
>WGAQ01000116.1 GCA_015494735.1 Caldifarciminota bacterium
GCTTCCACCTGCTTCTTCATGCTCTCCACGGTCCAGGGCTCCACGAATCGTATGTCTATATGAGCCTCACAGTAGTCGGGAACGATGTTCACCTTGGTACCCCCCTGAATCTTCCCTATGTTGATAGTATTGTGCCAGTGGTCCGGCATACCACAGGGCTCCGCCGGGAATATCAAACTCAAATCGTTGTAGAAATCGATTATTAGGTCTATGGCATTTATTCCATCCCACACGCGGGAGCCGTGGGCTGCCTTACCCTTTGCCCACACACGGAAGTGAAGAGCCCCCTTCTCCCTGTTGATGATGCGGAAGTTGTCCCCCCCATCGGGAATTATGGCGAACCTGGAAGAGAAGCCCTCCTCTTTCAAAAGGTACTCCACCCCATCCTGGCTCCCCACTTCCTCATCTGTGGTGAGCATCAGACCTATGTCATAATCCCTTCCCTCGATTGCCAGTTCCCGGAAGAGTTCTATCAGGACAGCACTGGGCCCTTTCATGTCGAATGCTCCCCTGCCCCGCACGATGTTTCCTTCCTCCTTCGGCTCGAACATATCATCGGGAGCATCCACCACATCCAGATGCCCTGCAAAGAAGATTTCCGGCTCCTTCGTATCGCGGAATGTGGCCACCAGGGAATGCTTGCCGTTGCGCTCATACCTGCGGAGCTTCAGGGGGGTTCCGGAAAGGTAATCCTCAACGAAATCTATTATTGCCTTCAACTGGTCAGGATTCTGAGCAACCGTCCTGAACCTCATCAATTCCTTGAGTAATTCCTTGACTGCCATGGATAAAGTTTATAGTTGTGGAGGAGAAGCGTAGAGGGATTCGAATTGCTCCACCACCCTATCCCACGAAAATTCCCTTCCCCTCCCGAGAGCCGCCCGCGATAGTCTCTGCAAAAGGTCTCCATCCTCCAGGAGCCGCAATATGGATTGCGCGAGAGCATCGGGATTATCGGGAGGAACCAGAAGGGCACAATCCCCGCATGCCACCTCGTTGTATCCATCGATATCGGAAACCACAGCAGTTTTGCCAGATGCAAAGGCTTCTATGATGACGATTCCGAATGCCTCCCCTCCCTTCGCAGGAAATACACAGAAATCGGAAGTCCTGTAAATCATGGGCAGTCTCTCATCGCCCATGGGTATATCGTCGAAAACCCGTACATTGCCCAGTTTCTCCCTGTACTCCTCCACCATACTCCTCAGGGGCCCATCCCCCACGAGAACCAGACGGACATCCCCCCTCAGGGAGGACACTTTCTCCCAAGCCTTCAGAAGGACATCGACCCCCTTCCTCTCATCGAATCGGCCCACATAGAGGACATTCCTCTTTCCATCGACCAGAGGAGAATATACGGGACCGGAAGGGGTGAAGTAATTGGTATCCACCCCGTTGGGAACCACCCTGACCGAAACTCCGAAGAGATTTTCCATCTCCCGGGCTGTGGAACGGGATGGAGCGGTGAGGAAGTGGTGCTGCCTCATAAGAAATGACAGCACAGGAGAAAGGAGTTTCAGGGGCCCGGGTTTCCCCATACGCTTGCTGTGAAAAGTCCCCACCCTGACCACTCTGGCATCCACCTGCTTCATCATCAGTGCGGAGAGCATGGAGAGGGGAGGTCCCAGAGGACCCTGATTGTGAAAGGCATCTATGGGTTTTTCAGAGTGGATTTCAGAGAGAACCTTCTTCAACCTGAAGGGAGAGGCTTTTATGAAATACGTATAACTCCCGTTTGCATAGACCCTTCCCACATCTCCAATTTTCACTACAGAGAATGGATAGTCATCCCCCTCGAAGTTCCCGGTGATGAGTATTACCTCGTGTCCCCTTTTATAAAGATGCAATGCAAGTTCATAAGTGTGCTTGGCGACCCCCGTGCGGAGGGGCAAAAAACTCTCAGAGAAGATGACTATTCGCATTAAATTTCTTTCTTATGACGAAAATTTCCATCCTCTTATTGTAGGGGTCCACGCTCTTTATCTGAACATTTACCGGGGTTCCCACGGGCAATCCCTTGTAATAAACCCTCTCGGAGATGAGAAAATCCGGGAAGAAGATGATGGAATACTTCTCTCCAGTCTGGGCCACAACGCCCCTCACCACCTTCCCGAGCAACTTCCTGCGTATATACTCATAGGTCCAGAAGTCCAGACGGTCTTTCTGGAGGGCCCTCCTCTTCCTCTCATTCTGAACGATTTCCTGAATGAGCTCCTCCAGTTCCTCGCGGGAGTATTCGGGCTCCCTTCCATCCAGGAGACTGTGCAACTGCCTCTGGTTAACCAGGTCCACGTATCTCCTGAGGGGAGAGGTGAACTGGCCATAAACCTCCAGCCCCAGTATATTGTGGGGATAGGGGTCCGGCGAAAGGAAGGTGGGCTTGAAACTGGTCATTATCCTGTACCTGTAGAGGGGGTCGGCTTCGTCCAGTTCCACGGGCTCATCCTGAACCTGAGTTCTGTATATGGCAGGGAATCTGGAATTGGCCAGCGTCTTGGCCGCCAGGTAATTGTAGAGTATCATCAATTCCGTAATCACCGTATAGGCTTTCGTGGTCATGTGGATGAGTTTGTAAGAAATGTCCCCATCCTTAATCTCTATCTTCTTGGCCGGAAGTACGTAATGCACTCCTCCATTCTCCATACGTCTGACCTGAAGTCTGCGGGCAATCTTGAGGAGTTTCTTGAAGGGGTCGATGTTGAGTATCCTCTCGAACTTCTGATAGTTGAACCTGTCGCTCAGTTTTATCCAGCTGCGGACGAACCTGTAGGACTTTACATTCAAATTTTCATCGAATTCGATAATCAGGGTCAGAGCCCTCTGCTTTTCATCCTTCAGGGAAAGTTTCTGTATTATATCCCGGGGGAACATGTAGAATTTACCTTCGGGAACGTATATGCTGGTGGCCAGTTTCTTCACATTCTCGTCCAGAGCACTGCCCTTTCGGACCACGGAACCCACATCGGCCACGTGAATCATCACCCTGTTGTCCGCAATGCTTATTGCATCGTCCACCTCTATGGTATCATCGTCATCCACAGCGAAGGTGTAATATCGGGTCAGGTCCACCCTCTCCGATTCGTAAGGGTCCTCTTCTATGGAGTAGTCCCCCTCTATCTCCCCCTGTCTGTAAAAGAAAGGCAACTCCTCCGGCTCCCAGAACCCCTTCTTTCCGAGGAGGACATAGAACCTCTCATCGGGAACGTCGAGGGCATCCTTTATCTGCTTTATGATGTCGATATACTGAGATTCCTCCCCCTTCCGCAGGTAATCGGTAAGCCATTCCACCATCTCGGGGTCCCTCTTTCCACTCTCGAAGTTCTTATACCTGCGGGGAATATCGTTGATGCGTACCAGGTCTCCCTTTATGGAGAAGTACGGATTGGGAAGAGCGATAAGTTCGAAGATGTCCGAACCGAACCTGCTCTCGAATTCCTCGAAGGTCATGTACTCTATCTTCCCCTGGATGTCCTTCCAGATTTCCTTCAGTCGCTCCATGTCCCTGGGTTCTATTTCCATAAACTCTCCCCCTAATGGATTTTTTGCGTAGATGAAATTTTAATGGGGGGCGAAGCCCCCC
>WGAQ01000117.1 GCA_015494735.1 Caldifarciminota bacterium
ACCCATTGTCATCCTTCTCAGGTTGATTTTCTAAAATAAACCTTTTGTGGTTGACAAACAAATCCCTTACTGCCTCCATACCTTCCAGAACCGCGTGGAATCGGGCGGACTTAATCTGTTTATGGACTGCCTGCTTCGATATTCCGAAGTGGTTGCCGATTTCTTCGTAGGTGTAATCCATGTGCCTCCTGTAGAACTGAATTATCTCCCTCTGGCGCTGTGTCCATTTCTCCTGTATGGATTGAACGAGAAAGTAGATGGCATTGACGGTTCTGTCGAAGAGAGCATCCGGGCTCCTTACGACAACGATTCTCCCGGAATCTTTGCAACTCTCCAGTGCCTCCCTCGCCCTGTAAAAGGCGCTTCCCCGAAGGGCTGTTCTCTCATCTATTCCCCTCTCCACATCACCCAGACCCACACCCGTATAAATCCTCATAAAGAGCCTGAAGTGGAGTTCCTCCAGAACATGAGGTGTCCTCTCCGGAGATTTCAGAACCCCCTGAAACTCATCCCCCGCGGTTATTTCGAATGGAATCAGGATGTCTTTCCGAAAAATAGAATTGATTTCATCCAGAGTCCTCTTCAACTCCCGTGCGAATTCCTGCCAGTTTTCGATGTTTCGGGAACCTTTCACATCACCGATTATGGCAGAATACATGTGGAAAAAATTATAAACGGGGGAAGTTTTCCCCCTAATCGGAAATCTTAAATACCACTTTAGCGTGTTCTCCCCTCCTGAGCTCCTCGAAGGCATTCTGATAATCATCCAGCGTGGTAATCTTGGTTATGATGGGGTCCAGGTTCACCTGACCGCTCGCCAGCAGGTTTATGGTCCTGAACCATGTGGAGTAGATGTGCCTTCCCAGAATGGCATAGATTCTCAGGTTCTTCATTATGAAGTAATCGTTGAAATCGAATTTGAATTCTTCCGGAAAGAGACCCAGCATGGAGAGCCTTCCACCGGCCCTGAGGGTCTTTATCCCGTCCTTGAATCCATGCTCGTTGCCCGACATCTCCAGCATCACGTCCACACCCTTGCCTCCGGTTATGTCCATCACATATTCGTAAAGGTTGGTCTCCTTTGGATTTATGACATGGTCCGCGCCCATTTTCTTCGCCAGTTCGAGACGCTTCTCCTTCACATCGGTGGCTATCACCATATTGGCACCGGACGCCTTCGCAATCGCCACAGCCATGAGACCTATGGGACCCATCCCCGTTATCAGGACATCCTTCGTCGCCACATCCTCAGCATAAACGGTGTCCACTGCGTTGCCCATCGGCTCCATCACGGGCGCCCAGTGGGGTGGTATTTCGGGAGGCAGTTTTATGGCATTCTTCCAGTTTATCTTCATGTATTCCGCGAAACCACCGTCCACCTGAAATCCCAGAATCTTCATATTCTGGCAGATGTGAAATTCACCCAGTCTGCACTGATAACACTCACCGCACCAGATATGGCTCTCGAATGCGACGAAATCCCCCACCTTAACTCCCTTCGCATTCTTACCCACCTCCACGATTTCCCCTGCCACCTCGTGTCCAAGAATGCGCGGGAATTCGGTTATCTCCTCCTGCGCCCACGGGTCCCAGTTGTAAGCATGTAAATCGCTTCCGCAGATGGAAGCATACTTCACCTTAACCAGAATTTCGTCGTCCCCCGGCGTGGGGATGGGGGCATCGATAAGCTCGAGTCCCGGAGCCGGTTTTGTTTTCGCAAGTGCCTTCATGGTTCCCTCCTTTGAGAAATTTTATAGGCTCTGAAGGGGCATTTATACTTTCCCCATGAAGGTGAAAGCGGCTGTATTGAAGGAATTTAAGAAGCCCTTCTCCATCGAGGAGGTGGAAATTCCCGACAGGGAGGGCAATGTCTGGATAGAGGTCAGGGCGACAGGTATATGCGGAAGGGACAGGGTCATATGGAAGGGTGGATTTCCCCGGTTTCCCCTTCCCGCCATACTGGGGCATGAGTTCGTGGGAGTTCTGAATGGAAAGCCCGTTGCGGCATATCCGGTCATCACGTGTGGAAAGTGCAGATACTGCCGTATGGGAATGGAGAACCTCTGCGAGAATAACCCCCGCATAATCGGGGAGCTGGAGCCGGGGGGTTATGCCAGTCATGTTCAGGTTCCCGAAAACCTCGTCTTTCCCCTTCCGGACGACAGGTTCGAAATATACGCGGCGGGACTGTGCCCCGTTGCCACGGCCCTGCATGCCTTCAACCTTGCCAATCTGAAGGAGGGAGACACTGCGCTGGTGACGGGGGCGGGTGGCGGTGTGGGTTATGCCATGGTGCAGGTCCTGAAGCATAAGGGGATTCGGGTCATAGCCGCCACTTCCGAATCCAAGGCTCCCATTCTATCGAAACTGGGTGTGGAGGTCATCATAACGAGAAAATATAGAAGGGCTGTAAGGGAAGTGGATGCCGTCTTCGAGAATGTGGGAAGCCTGACCATAAACGAGAGCCTTCTCGTGTTGAAGAGGAGGGGGACGCTCGTCCTGATTGGAAACATAACCGGAGAGCCGATAACCCTTACCAGACCCGCCCTTACCATAATGAGGGAGCATCACATCGTTGGAAGCGCCGCATACAACAGGAGGGAGTATGAGGAGGCAGCCCGATGGCTGGCAGACGGGCGGGTGAAGATGCGCTTCGAAACCTTCCCGCTGGAAGAGATAAACCGGGCTTACAGCCTGCTGGAGGAGGCGAAGGTGGCGGGCAGGGCCGTTCTCATTCCCTGAGGGGGCGGCCCTTCCAGGTGGTCCTTCCTGACAGGGCAAAGAGCCAGGAGCGGAGCATTACATATCCGAAGAAGAAGATGCCCACCGGTGCCAGGAGAGTATCGGAGATGCGGGCCAGAAGAATCCTGTCCGAGAGGAACTTCCCCGTCATTATGAGCATAGCCAGAAGAACATATCGGGGATAGAGGAACAGAGCAAAGAAGGGCCAGAGATAAAACACCCAGTACAGAAGGGCAGCAATGGGGGTAAAATGGAGGAAGGGTCTCCACGCATTCTTCGTCAGCCCCCTGACAGTCTCGCAGAGGCTCCTGTACATGAAGACATCGGCGTACAGGGATAGCCTCCTGAAATCCACCCCGATGCCCTTCCAGGAGAGCCAGTATCCGATTTTTACATCCTCCAGAACCTCCCCTTTGAAGACTTCGTGGGGCCTGAGATTCCTGTAATCTTCTCTCGTTATGGCCCACATCTGCCCGTTCACCCCACCCCGAACGGGAAATGGAATCTGGAAGTAAAGGTACGACAGTACGGTAAGAACAAAGGTCCCCCCTCCCCTGTACCTGAGGAATCCGGTTATCACCTTTCCGGGAGACATATTGCATGCAATCCTCCTCAGCAGCAGTTCATCCCTGATGTACACATCCGCGTCCAGAAAGAGGAGGATATCACCGCTAGCCTTCTCCGACAGGACGTGCAGCGCATAATTCTTTCCCACCCATCCCCGGGGTTTGCCCCTTCCCCTTATCCCCCTTATGCGGACATCTTCCCGACTGAAGCGCTCCACGACTGCCCACGTCCCATCATCCGACTCATCGTCGTAAACGAGCACCTCCATATTCCCATAATCCTGACGGAGAATGCTTTCCAGAAGGCGGGGAAGGTTGTCCTCCTCGTTCCGGGCAGGTATGAGGATGGAAATCTTCGGCCAGCGGTCCATCCTGCACATTCCGAGTCCCCTCGTGCGCAGATAGGAGACGAGGAGAATGGCGAATGCCACCAGATGATATGCACCGAGGATTAAGAAGAGCCATTCCATGGCTTCAGACATCGTAACCAGCCCTTCGGAGGGCATCTATGAACTTCTGTTTCGTTCTGTCCCACGTAAAGCGGGAGGCCCATTCCCGCGCATTGCGGGACATCTCCTCGTATTTCTCTCTGTTATTCCACAGTTCCACGATTCTCTCTGCCCCCTCCTCCACCCCATCCACCAGATATCCGCTGTATCCATCCCTTATGGAATCCCTGAGTCCCTTCACCCTGTATCCGATGACCGGAAGGCCCAACATGTTGGCCTCTATCACCACTATACCCCATCCCTCCCGTATGCTGGGCACTATGAGAAAATGCCCCTCGCATAGTCTCCTGTACTTCTCCTCCTCCGACACAAATCCCAGGAAATGGAGGTCGGGGTGGGAATA
Source organism: Caldifarciminota bacterium (assembly GCA_015494735.1). GTDB lineage: Bacteria > Hydrothermota > Hydrothermia > LBFQ01 > DSFT01 > S143-66. The sequence goes on from WGAQ01000117.1 coordinate 4,161, forward strand.
CCTGCTCCTCAGATAATCCTCCAGAGGACCCGTTCCCATCACCCACATCCGGGCTTCGGGTATTCTCTCCTTCACCCTGAAGAAAATGCGGATGGCGTCCTCCGGATTCTTGGTCCTCCTGAGCCTCCCGAGGTAAATCAACGTGAGTTCATCCGCCTTCCTGCATCTGACATTCACCACATCGATACCGTTCTCCACAACGGCGATATTCCCGAATCCCAGAGACTCCAGGTCCTCCTTCGTGGATGGGGATACGGTTATGGTGAACTTATTCCTGTAAAGGCGCAGAAGGGCCTTTTCCACCCACTTCATGAAGAAGGCCCACTTACCCATCTCCGCCGTCCAGAACTCCTGATACAGCTGGTGTATGAGGAGGACAGAATTCTTCAGAAAGAAGGTCATGTATCCGATGCCATTGAACTCCTCTATGATGAGGTCGAACTGCCTTCTATTCCTGAGAGCATAGAGAAAACCAAAAAGGTGGGTGCTCAACTCACTGCCCCTTCTGATGATTTTTATTCCATCCAATTCCTCCCGGGAAGCAGCCCCCCTGAAGGATGAGGCGAACCACACCACCTCGTGTCCCCTCTCCAAGAGCCCCCTCGCCACTTCCAGAGTGTACTTTTCTGCACCCCCACCGAGGGGATTTCTGATATCCCTCCTGTTGAGAATCAGGATGCGCATCAGCCGCCCTGCTCCAGCTTCTGCCTGTACTTATTGAGCATATCCCTTATATAGGTGCGGACTATGGGCTCCCATACTTCCCTCTTATCCTCGGTCCTGTCCCCTCGCGTATCTATGATGTTCCCTTCGGCGTCGTAAAGGGTTATCTTGAATATGACCTGATCGTCCCTGAAGTCCACCTGTCCCCAGATGAAGGCATCCAGTTTCAGGATGTCCACCGCCTTCTTTATGTTATTCAGGTCTGGATTGTCCGGATTAATCATGGACAGGACTGGAGAGATGGGAACCAGATTGAACTGGGAGTATCTGTTTATCTCCTCACGGGCGATATTCTGTATGGTTCGGGCAATCTCCTGGGTCTTGGATGAGCGGGTCAGGAGTTTGAAAGGAAACACAGCCATATACTGAATCTTCACCCTGCCCACCAGGGATGCATAGGTCTTGTTCAATTCGGCTATCACGACATCCGTTATGTCCTGCTGAGGCTTGTAGTACAGGATTACTTCCCTGCTCTGGCTGGAATTTATAACCATGTCGATGCCCTGCTTGCGGGCTATGGAGTCTATGACGCTGTAGATACGATTAATGTAGGGCTCCAGGGTGGTCCTGGTTTTCTGCTCTATATCCCTCGCAATCCTCAGGGCCTGCCTCTTGTACTCCTGCTCCTTCTCCGATATCCTCTGCTCGAGCAGGAGACGGCCCTCGTCCGTCAGAACGGGCATCTGCTCCTGATACACCCTCTTGAGGCTATCTATCTCCCTCCGGAGACTGTCGAGGACCCGGGACTTTTCCATACGATACTGCCTCAATTGATTGAGGGCATCCCTGTAGTCCAGATATTCCTTCTTCACCCTCTCCAGGTCCACCACCGCCAGATTAATCTTCTGGGCATAGGCCGCCCCCACGGCGGCCATGATAAAAAGGACCAGTCTCTTCATTCACCTCACTTCTTTTCCATGAAAATCTTATAGGCCCTGAAGGTCATATAGAGGTCCGCTTTAGAGGATATCTCGAAGGGCGAATGCATGGAAAGGAGAGCGGGACCTGCATCCAGAACATCCATCCCATACCTGGCCAGGAACATGGCTATGGTTCCACCACCCCCCTCGTCCACCCTGCCCAGAACATCGGGTTGCCAGTATATGCCATTCTCATCGAACAGTTTGCGCACCTTACCGACGAATTCGGCTGAAGCCTCGCTTGCCACGTACTTCCCGCCTCTCCCGGTGTACTTGGTGAGGGCGATTCCGTGGTGAAGTTTCGCAGCATTTTTCTCGTCGTGCACCTCCTTCCAGAGGGGATTGAGGGCAGAAGTGACATCTGCCGAAAGGGCTTCCGAGTTATACAGGGCCTCCTCCACGGAATAGGGTGCCAGAGTCCCTTCCACCTCCAGTATCCTGCGAACCACCTTCTTGATGAATGCGGACTGGGCAGATGTATTACCCTCGGAGCCTATCTCCTCCTTATCCACGAAGAGTACCAGAACAGCCCTGTCCGGATTCTCCAGTTCGAGGGCTGCCATCAGGGATGTGAACACGCATATGCGATCATCCTGAGCATATCCACCGATGAGGGCCCCATCCAGTCCCACATCCCTGGGCTTTATGGCGGGCACCACCTCTATATCGGCCGAAACCAGGTCCTCTTCTTTTATTCCGTACTTCTCCTCCAACAACCGGAGGGCGTACTTCTTGACGGCCTTCTCTTTTTCCCCATCCAGGGGGATGGAAGAGAAGATTATATCCATCTTTTCTCCGGGAAGGGCTTCCCCTATCTTCTTCTCCCTCTGCACCTTCCTGTCCAGATGGGGCTCCAGATCGGGAATAACGAACACGGGTTCGGATTCATCCTCCCCTATGACGAATGTCTTTCTGCTACCATCCGATAGAACCACAACCCCGTGAATGGACAGGGGAAGGGAAAACCACTGATAGTGCTTTACGCCTCCATAATACTGCGTATCGAGGAGGGCATATCCCGAATCCTCGTAGAGGGGAACTGGTTTCAGGTCCAGACGGGGCGCATCCGTATGGGAGGCCACTATCCTGAATCCGGAAAGGGCGCTCTCCTTACCTTTCACGTACAGGGCTGCCAGTCTGCCCCTTTCGATGAACAGCATCCTGTCCCCGGATTCGGAAAACCCATCCACGAACCCCCTCTCCAGAGCCCTGCTCTCTATGTAATTGACAGTCTCCCTCTCCGTCTTCGCACGGGAGAGGAAATCCCGATAAATTTCAGCAAATTTGTAAACTTCTTCCCTCTCCTCTCCGGATAGATGGTTCCATATATTCTTTCTGAACGGCATTCCGAAATTTTAATACCTGAAGTAAGAAAATAAACCCACAGGTTTGTCACCTTTGGACATGAAATTGGACATAGCGGGAATGATTAATGGTTGCAGGGTTCTGGAAGGAGGATTGGCATCTCTCCTCGAGATGAAACCTGTAAAGAGCATTTTCGTAAATCTCCATCTTCCCCGGCTCGATATCTCCCAAAATGACTTTCTGCTCTCCAACCACCATGGAAGTTCCATGTCTTAACCTGCCACTGTCTTCAACTGGACGGAGGTGGGATTAAAAGCCCGTTCTCTCACACCAGTTTTTCCAAAAGGCATTACGGGATTTCGAGCAACTATAAAATTTGCCGTGGGATGAGAATTCTGCATATCACTTTAGATTACAGGCCCACAATCGGTGGCATAGCCACTTATGTGGAAAATCTACATCTATTCCTGAATAGAAGGGGAATCGATTCGAGGATTCTGCACATAGTGGAGGATAGCGGCAGGGATGGTCTGGAGGATGAAGGGACCGGTGTATATCACCTGCACATGAAAAAGAATCTCAGGGATTACAGGAAATTGACTCAGGCAGGCAGGGTCAGGAGAGTGGTGGAAAGATTGAACCCGGACCTCCTCCACCTTCACACCCTAAATGGACCCGAGTACATCTTCTACAGGTGGAAATACCCCTGGGTGTGGACGGGACATTTCAGCCAGTTGAAGAGTCTTCTGGAATCCACAAGGCCCAAAGACCTTATCGTAAAGGCTGTACTCAAGAGGCTCTATATGGATGCCCGGGTTCTCATAGGTGTAAGCACCACTTCCGCAGAACTCATATCCAGATTGGTGGAGCATCCCCGAATACGCGTGGTTCCGGGAGGTGTGGATATCGACAGATTCCGTCCGGACGAGAAGGACCGCAGGGAAATGCGGGAAAAGCTGGAAGTTGGGGGAGATGACATAGTGGTCTTCTATCCATCGAGATGGGCTCCGGTTAAGGGAACCCACATCATGGCACAGGCCATAGACCACATCGCGAGGGAAATGCCTTCCGTTTTCAGAAAACTCGTATTCCTCCTGACGGGAAGGGCTTCGGCTCCAGTATCGTACAGGAGAGAGGTGGAGGAGAAGATTCCTCCGGATGCCCGCGTAATAATCATGGACCGCATAGACCCCCAGGATATGCCCCTGTACTACAGGGCATCGGACATAGTTGCAGTCCCATCCCTGTTCGAGATGCAGGGGATATCCGTGCTGGAAGCGATGGCAAGTGCCGTACCGGTCGTGGCATCGAAGGTGGGAGGAATAACCGGAATACTGAGGGACGGAATGGACGGATTTCTCGTAGAGCCAGGAAATCCCGCGGAACTGGCGGATAAGATAATACACCTGTCAGAAAGTGAGAATCTACGCAGGAAGATGGGCGAGGTGGCACGAAAAAGGGCGATGGAATTCTCCTGGACCCGGGTTGCAGAGAGGATGGAAGAGATATACAGGGAGGCATCGAATTTCAACCTCCGGGAAAGGTGATTCTTCATGAAGGTGCTCCTGGTAAATACCCTGTACGAACCATACGTACTCGGGGGAGCAGAGCGCTCTGTCCGGATTATAGCCAGTTATCTGAAATCCAGGGGTATCATTCCCGTGGTGGCAACCACCTTCACGGAAGACCGGGTCGATTATATCGATGGAATAAGGGTTTATCGTATCAGAACTCCCAACCTGTACTGGCCCTATCATGCAAAGCGAAAGTCCCCGATAGTAAAACCGATATGGCACGTAATAGATTCCTGCAATCCCATAACCACAGGGAAAATCAGAAGACTGATAACGGAGGAAAAGATAGACCTGCTTCACACCAACAATCTGGCGGGATTCTCCACATCCGTATGGAATGCAGATGTACCCAAAGTTCACACTCTGAGGGACCTCTATCTCATGTGCATCCGCTCGACCATGTTCAGAGGAGGCAGGGAATGCAAAAGACAGTGCCCCGAATGCAGATTGCTGTCCATACCCAGAAGAATCATGAGCAGGAAGGTGGATGCAGTAACCGGCATAAGCAGGTACATACTGGAGAAGCACCTGCATCTCGGATACTTTTCCGGAGCGAGTATAAAGGAAACCATATATAACCCCATAGAAAGGATTTTCACACCCCGCAGACCCGGACTTCCGCCCGTTATATTCGGATACTCAGGTTCACTGGCACCCCACAAGGGAATAGAATTCCTTCTGAAAGCCTTTTCGAGGGTAAAGGGCCAATCCCGATTGCTCGTATTCGGGAAGGCACCGGAGCCCCATTATGAGACATATCTGAGGAGAAAATACGAATCGGAAAGGGTGATTTTCATGGGATTCGTGAATCCGGAAGAAATATACGTTCAGATACACGTCCTCATCGTTCCCTCCCTTCTGAACGAGCCATTCGGAAGGGTTATTCCGGAAGCCTATTCCCACGGAATCCCGGTCATTGCATCCAGAAGGGGAGGGATACCGGAGATAGTGATTCCGGGGGAAACGGGTCTTCTGTTCAGCACCATGGATGAACTGGTGGAAAAAATGGAGTTCTTCATCCAGAACCCGCGCGAAATAATCAGAATGGGAGACAATGCCATAGAGTTTGCCAGGAGATTCCTGCCCGAAAACACGATAGAAAGCTACATCGCCATATACGAGGAGATAAAACGATGAGTCCGCTCACAGTGGATGCCCGTATGCTTTTTTCGTCGGGAATAGGCAGTTATCTAAGGAATATTCTCGTGAGGATAAAGTCCCATATTCCCGCCAGAATGGTATTGATTGGAAAACCCCGGGAAATAAAAGAGGTCCTGCGGGATGACGCACTCATCATTCCCGAGTACACCGATGCATACTCCCCGCTGTGGCATCTGAAAGTCCCTTTCAAAGTGCCCGCGTCGAAACTATTCTGGTCCCCCCATTACAGCGTTCCTTTGACACCCATAAGGGCAAAAAGGAGAATCACCACGATTCACGACCTCTTTCACATAAGATTCGAGCACATGTATGGATTCGCAACCCGCCTGTACGCCAGAGTACTCATGCGAAGAGCCCTCGAAAGCGATGTAATAATCACCGTATCCGATTTCACCAGGAAGGAAATCATCGAAGTGTTCGACATCGATGAGAAGAAAATCCGGGTAATTTACAACGGAGTGGATACAGCCTTCTTCAGGCCCTCACCGAACAGGGAGATTCTGCACAGATATTCGGTGAAGGAGCCCTATATCCTGTACGTGGGGAATATCAAACCCCACAAGAACCTGAAAACCCTCATAAAAGCATTCGCCCTCATCATGAAAGTGGAGGACGCCAATCTGGTCATAGTGGGAAGGATTAAGGGGCTCAGGACCCCGGATACCGAATTGCTTCGTCTCATAGAACATTTGAAATCAGGAGACAGGGTACGCATCCTGGAAGAAGTCCCGATAGAGGACCTTCCGGCCCTTTACACACATGCGATTTTCCTGGTATTTCCATCCCTGTACGAGGGCTTTGGACTGCCTCCGCTGGAGGCCATCGCCTGCGGGACTCCGGTAATACTTTCGGATATACCCGTCCTGAGAGAAATATACGGGAACGATGCCATCTATTTCCCGCCCGGAGACCACAGGAAACTGGCCGACCTTATGCTTCAATTCTTACGGGACGAAAGACTCAGGAAGGAAACCCTTAATAAACTGAAACATCTCCCGGAAAAGTATTCCTGGGAGAAATCAGCCCGGGAGCATCTGATGTTATTCAACGACCTCTTGAAATAACCAGGGCCCTCTTCACCAGTTCCTCCACCGAATCGATTTTCCCCTCCTTCAGGGCGGAGAATATGGCTCTGCGGGCAGTGGCGTAATCCAGACCCAGGGACACCAGAACGCTCAAGGCCTGTGCGGCCATTTCCATATCCCCTCCCTCTTCTCCCATGTCCATGAGCTTATCCTTCAATTCCAGTATGATTCTCTCTGCCGTCTTTCTCCCCACCCCCCTCACTCCGGACAGGGCCTTCACATCTTCCGTGGCCACGATTTCCCTCAGCTGGGCGGGCGTAAAGTGGGACAGGATGGACATGGCGGTGGCAGGACCCACCTTGGATATGGAGATGAGTTGCTCGAAGAGGAGCCTCTCCCCTCTGCTTCTGAAACCGTACAGCCGGACCCCCCTCTCGGATATGGAAAGATGGGTGTAAAGGAGCACCTCCTCCCCCTCTTCGAGATGATAATGAAGGGGAATGACCACCTCCAAGACCAGCCCCCCGACCGTCTCCACGGCCACGGTTCCCCCCATGGACTCGAGAACCCTACCCCTTATGGCGTAAACCACCGGACCTCTTCCTGTTTAAATAGGTGTAAACGAGGGCAAGCGCGTCGCTCTCGTGGTCGTTGGGTGTGCTTCTGAGACCGAACAGGGCCCGAATCATGAATTGAACCTGCTGCTTGGACGCCCTCCCATTCCCGGCGACAGAGAGTTTGGCGGCTGTGGGGGAAATCTCTTCCACCGTGAGTCCCATCTGCGAAAGCAGAAGGAGAACCACACCTCTGGCGGAGCCCAGGGCTATAGCAGTGGAAGGATTTCTGTGATAGATAACGGATTCCACTACTGCCACTTCCGGGAAGAATTCCTGTATTATAGAGCGGAGCCTGTCATAGATAAACTGGAGTCGGGCAGGAAGAGGACCCCTGCCCGGTCTTATGGTCTCCAGATGAAGAACCTTCAGGTCATCTTCGCAGACAGCAACCCCCGTACTGGTGAGGGACACATCCAGCCCGATGATTTTCATCCAGCAAGGGCTTCCAGTTCTTCAGCTGCTATGTCGAAGTTGGCGTACACTTCCTGAACGTCGTCGTGTTCTTCCAGTGCTTCGTAGAGTTTCAGAACCTTCTTTGCCATCTCACCGGCTATGGGAACAGTGTTCTTGGAAAGCATGGTCAACTGAGCAGAGGATATGGGGATGCCGGCCTTCTCCAAGGCCTCCTTCACCTGAGAAAATGCTTTCGGGGATGTATATACCACGAACTGGTTCCCCTCCGTCTCCATATCATCGGCTCCCGCCTCCAGAACTATCTCCAGAAGGCTCTCCTCATCGGTGGCATCAGATGGGATGTAAATCACTCCCCTCTCCTCGAACTGCCACAGAACCGAGCCGCTGGTGGCCAGGTTTCCACCGTGCTTGCTGAATATATGCCTGATTTCGTTGACCGTCCTGTTCTTGTTGTCAGTCACAGTCTTTATTACGAAAGCCACCCCACCGGGTCCATACCCCTCGTATATGACTTCCTCGTACTGGGTTCCTCCCTCTTCCCCCGTTGCCCTCTTAATGGCCCTCTCTATGTTCTCCTTGGGCAAATTGTGCTGTTTGGCTTTCTCCAGGACCATCCTGAGGCGGGGATTCATGTCGGGGTCAGGCCCGCCCTGCCGCACAGCCACTATTATTTCCCTTACCAGTTTGGAGAAAATCTTCCCCCGCTTGGCATCTTTCGCCGCTTTCTTGTGCTTAATCTGCGCCCAATGACTATGACCAGCCATACATGAATTTTAAAGCATATTCGGGAAAATCGAAATGCTGGAAGCTGCTGGCTCCGGGAGATGGAATCACCTATCCCCTGCTTCCACCTTCTCTATACCCCTCGGAGTGATACGATATATTCCGATGTAATCGCTCTTCTTGGATATCAGGTACTCCCCGGATACCCCGTACAGGACCCCGTAGTGAAGCAGATAACTCTTCGCCGAATCCACGCTCTCCGCGTGGGTATATACATCTCTTACCAGGGTACCCGCATCGTATCCAATGAATGCCATTTCGGTGGGTTCTTCGTCGTATCTCTTCATGTAATCTTCCACGAAGGCATACTTCTTGTCGAGTCTCACCAGATAGGAGGAGTATCGGGGTCCATACAGACCGAATATGTAGAGATTATCCGTGAACCCTATGAGAAGGGAAATCGTCTTCCTGTCCAGCCACGAATCGAGGGCATAGACATTGCCCCTGAAGCCCATCTTCCTCAGGTTCAGATACATGTTGACGGAAGGGAGTCCCCCATCCGAAAAGAAGATGGCCCTGAAACCCCTTATGTCCTTCATTATCTCCTTGACCTCTTCCTTCTTAACAGCAGCGCTCCTGAGGAGTATGGTGGGAACCGGATAGTAGGCATCGAAGAACTTCTTTATGGACAGACCGTTGAGGGTTCTCTCGTACATAAGGACGAAGGATGTATCGCCCATCCGGCTGGAATAATCCAGGAATTTTATGATGGAAGCATAGGTCTTGTAGTTGAAGGGATAGACATAATTCCCGTAGGTTCCCAGATACACGTCGTAGGCGACCGGCAGGATGTCCAGTACCCTGTTCCTCATGGACAGGTCCGCAGCAATCCTGGCATTGGCGGGGAGTATGGGACCCACCACCAGAAAGGGATTCCTTCCAATGATGTCCAGATACAGGGAATCGAATGGCCTGTCCTGGGTCTCGTTGACCCTGTAGAAGGGTATGGAATCTCCAAGCGCCAGTTCGAATCCCCTGACGAATTCCCTGGATATCAGACTCAGCTCCCCCGTATCGGGCAGTATAAGGTATATGTCCTTTCCACCGTTTATAAGGGGGGACTGAAACCCCCCGAAGAGCAGGAGAATACCCGTGAGCATTTATGCCCTTTCCTCTTCCGCGGGAACTTCTTTCTCTTCCTTCTCCACTTCCAGTATCACACCTCTGAGGTCCCTTCTTCCGGTACCGGCAGGGATTATTCCACCTATGATGACGTTTTCCTTCAATCCCCTGAGGGTGTCCTTCTTACCCCTGATGGATGCCATGGCCAGAACCTTGGTGGTCTCCTGGAAGGATGCAGCAGATATGAAGGAATCCGTGGACAGGGCCGCCCTGGTTATTCCCAGAAGCACGGGTCTGAAGGTGGCAGGTCTTCCGCCCGCAGCCCTCACCATTTCGTTTTCCTTCTTCACCACATCCAGGTCCACGATATCGCCCTCGAAGAGTTTGGTGCTTCCGGAATTCTCTATCCTGACCTTGCGGAGCATCTGGCGAACTATGATTTCTATGTGCTTGTCGTTGATTTCGACACCGGAGAGTTCGTACACTCCCTGAACCTTCTCGAAGATGTACTCCTGCACGTACTCCTTACCCTTGATGCGCAGCAGGTCGTGGGGGTCGATTTCTCCATCCGTCAGGGGCTCACCGGCCTCCACCCATTCGCCATCGTTGACGAGCAGGTACTTGCCATAGGGAATATCGTATCTTCTGACGGTCTTACCATCGCGGGAGACCACTTCCAGTTTGAACACACCCTTCTCCAAACCCAGGATGCGCACGGTTCCATTGATTTCGGAAAGGATGGCCTTGTCGCTGGGAACCCTCGCCTCGAATATGTCCTCCACCTTGGGCAGGCCACCCGTGATGTCCTTGGTCTTGGCAGTGGCCTTGGGAACCTTGGCTATCACTTCACCGGCTTCCACCTCCGGGTCCTCACCGGCCAGTTGCTTCTGGAACTTCTCGTATGCGGACAGAGTCAGATGACATTCGTGAACCAGGGGAATCTCCTCCAGAACCTCTCCCGTCTCCTTATCCAGTATGACAGCCTTCGGATAGAGTTTCCTGGGCTTGGAAACCTCGACTATGTATTCGACCTTACCTCCCTCCACCTCCTCCTTGAGGGTGATGCCGGGTATGAGGTCCTCGAACCTTATGACGCCGGACCTGGTGGCAAGGATGGGCAGGGAGTAGGGCTCCCATTCCACCAGAACCTGACCCTTCCTGACCTTCTGTCCATCATCCACGTACAGGTGGGCACCGAAGGGTATCTTGTATGTCCTTACGGTCTGCCCTTCCACCCTGATGGAACCCTTCTTGCTTATGACCAGTTTGTAATCGCCCTTGTCTATGTACTGTATCCTGTCGTATTTAACCACCCCATCGAATGGCGCCTTTATATCCGCCTCCTCAGTCACCCTTTCGGCTATTCCACCCGTGTGGAAGGTTCTGAGGGTCAACTGGGTTCCGGGCTCACCGATGGACTGGGCGGCAATTATGCCCACCGCCTCACCCACATCCACCAGTTTGCCCGTGGCCAGATTCCTGCCATAGCACTTGGCGCAGACTCCGAATTCGGCCTCGCAGTAAAGCACAGACCTGACGGAAACTTCCTCCACGCTGGAATTCTGTATCCTGTCGGCAATCTCCTCCGTAATCTCCTCGCCGGCTGCAACGATGGTCTCGCCGGTAACAGGGTCGATAACATCCTGTGCCGCAATTCTGCCAACGATTTTCTTGCGTATATCCTTCCTGGTGCCGTCGGCTTCCCTCTCTATCTTTATGACCCTTCCACGGAAGGTTCCACAATCCTCCATCGTGACGGTAACATCCTGGGCCACATCCACGAGTCTTCTGGTGAGATAACCGGCGCTTGCTGTCTTGAGAGCGGTATCGGAGAGACCCTTCCTCGCACCGTGGGTGGATATGAAGTACTCCATCATCTTCAGACCTTCCTTGAGGGACGAGATAACGGGTATTTCGATGAGGTCACCGATTTCGCCTTTCCTGGAGGGTCTGGCCATGAGACCCCTCATGGCAGCCAGCTGTTTCATCTGGTCGATGCTACCACGGGCACCGGAGAAGACCATCATATAGATGGGGTTGAAGCCGTCCTTATCCTTGGAGATGACCTCCACCAGTCTGTTCTTGAGTTCGTCGGAAGCCCTGGTCCAGATATCCAGAACCTGCTGGTAATGCTCCGCACGGGATATCTGTCCCTTCTTCAGCTTCCTGTCCAGTTTCTCCACTTCCTTGAAGGCTTTCTCTATAATCTTCTCCTTATCGGGCGGAATGATGAGGTCGTCTATACCGAATGTCACACCGGAAACGGATGCGTACTTGAATCCCAGGTCCTTCAAATCATCCAGAAAGGCAGCAGTTTCCCACGCCCCCACCAGCCTGTGGGTTTCCAGAACGATGTTGGCTATCGCCTTCTTGTTAAGCTCCTCGTTGATGAATCCGAGTTTCTCGCGAACTTCCGGACGCAGTATCTGGTTGAAGATGATTCTTCCCGCGGTGGTCTTAACCAATTCGTAGTTGTTGGAAAGGACCAGAGGGTCTCCCTCCTTCGAAATGGGAACGATTATGGGGTCGTGGAGCCCGATTACACCCATCTCCAGAGCCTTGAGGGCCTCCTCTATGGTGGCAAATCTCTTAATCTCGCTATCCTTCTTGCTTTCGAAATCGCTCCTTACCTTGGTTATGTAGTTCACCCCTATGACCATGTCCTGGGTGGCGGTGGCCAGAGGCTTGCCATGGGCGGGGGAAAGGATGTTGTGGGGGGACATCATGAGCATGTAGGTCTCCATCTGGGCCTCGGGGGATATGGGCAGGAATATGGCCATCTGGTCTCCGTCGAAGTCGGCGTTGTAGGCGGTACACACCATGGGATGGAGTTTTATGGCCTTCTCCTCCACCAGGACGGGCTCGAAAGCTTGTATGGAAGGCCTGTGGAGGGTCGGAGCGCGGTTGAGCCACACGGGGTGGTGCTTCACCACCTCCTCGAGAACCTCCCAGACCTCCGGGCTCCTCTTGCGCAGGAGGGTCCTCCTGTCCTTCCTGTCCCCTATATTCCGCTCCTCCAGTTTACGCTCTATGAATGGCCTCCAGAGTTCTGCCGCTATCTCCTTGGGAATTCCGGTCTGGTGCATCTTGAGGTCGGGGCCCACCACGATTACGGAGCGTCCGGAGTAGTCCACGCGCTTTCCCAGGAGATTCCTTCTGAGGAGTCCTTTCTTACCCCTCAGGTTATCGGACAGGGACTTGAGCTTCCTGTTGCCCCTTCCCACGACGGGCTTCTTCCTTCTCGCGTTGTCGAAGAGAGCATCCACCGCCTCCTGGAGCATCCTCTTCTCGTTGCGGATGATGACTTCGGGAGCCTGGAGGCGCATCATGTCCTTCAGACGGTTGTTTCGGGTTATGACTCTCCTGTACAGGTCGTTGAGGTCGGAGGAGGCATACCTTCCACCATCCAGGGGAACCAGGGGCCTGAGGTCGGGGGGTATGACGGGTATCACATCGAGTATCATCCACTCGGGCTTTACACCGGAGTTGATGAAAGCATCGATTATCTTGAGTTTGTTGAGAATCTTCTTCCTTATGAGGGCGGAACGCTCTATCCTGAGCTTGCTCTTGAGGTCTATGGACAGGAGTTCCAGTTTGGTCTTGCCTTCCTCGTTCTTCTCGGAGAATTCTTCGAGGAGTTTCTTTATGGCCGGGGCTCCCATCTCCGCCTCGAAGGAGCCTTCACCGTATTCCTCTATGAGTTCCCTGTACCGGCTTTCGGTAAGGACCTCCCCTTTCTTAATTTCCGGAACTTCCTTGGGGTCCAGAACAAGATATGCATCGTAATACAGAATGTCTTCCACCTGTGCTCTGGTCAAATCGAGCAGGGTTCCAATTACGGAAGGGGGAATCTTATAGAACCATATATGGGCCACCGGGACTGCCAATCTGATATACCCCATTCTCTGGCGGCGAACTGTGGACGAAGTGACCTCCACTCCGCACTTCTCGCATACCACCCCCGCGTACTTCTTTCCCTTGTACTTACCGCATGCGCACTCGTAATCCTTTACCGGTCCGAATATCCTCTCACAGAAGAGCCCGCCGGGTTCGGGTTTCTGTGTACGGTAGTTTATGGTCTCCGCGGTGAGGACCTCACCGGCACCGTACACACCCATCTCCCGGCCCTTCTGCTCGGCATACGACCAGCTGACTATGGTCTCCGGGTCAGCCAGCCTTATCAGAATATACTCCAGCTGGCTGGGAGGCACCTTGGAAAGTTCTTTCATGGAAATCATAGAAATCCCCCTTTAATTCAAATTAACCTTCCTTTTTCTTCCTGTCCTTGACTCCTATATCCACATCTATGGCCAGCCCCCTGAGGTTCTTCACCAGGACCTGGAAGGACTCGGGCATATGGGGCTCGGGAGGAAGTTCACCCTTGATTATGGACCTGTAGAGTGCATTCCTTCCGAGAACGTCATCGGATTTGACCGTGAGCATCTCCTGAAGGGCATAGGCGGCTCCATGGGCTTCCGCAGCCCAGACCTCCATCTCACCGAACCTCTGACCACCGAAGTGGGCCCTTCCACCGAGGGGCTGCTGTGTGATGATGGAGTACTTGCCCACGCTCCTGGCATGTATCTTGTCTTCCACCATGTGAATCAGTTTGAGCATGTACATGTATCCGACGGTGACCGGATAATCGAAGTACTCGCCGGTGCGTCCATCCCTGACCCTGACCTTTCCGTCCTCGGGAAGACCTGCAAGTCTCAGCTGCTGCTTGATATCGTCCAGACTCATGCCCTCGAATACGGGATTGGCATATCTGACCCCCTTCTCGGCCAGTTGCGTGGCATAGGCAACGATTTCCGTATCGGAAGCCTCATCGAGCCACTTCACGAAATCGGGGTCCTTATGGGGCCTGTACAGTTCCTTGAGGAAGGAGCGAATTTCGGAGGGGTTGCCCTCCTTCACCAGTTTCCTCAATTTCTTCGTGAGTTCCACTCCGGCATAACCGAGTATAGTCTCCAGAATCTGACCCACATTCATTCGGGAGGGAACACCGAGGGGATTGAGCACGATATCCACGGGAGTCCCATCATCCAGGAAGGGCATATCCTGAACGGGAGCCACTATGGAAACCACGCCCTTGTTTCCATGGCGACCGGCCATCTTATCACCCACGATGAACTTCCTCTTCTGCGCGATGTAAACCCTGACGAGCTGGATGACTCCAGAGGGCAGTTCGTCACCCCTGGATATCCTGTCCATCTCCAGTTCGTAGGCCTCCTCTATCTGCTTGATGAACTGGCGGGCCTGCTCCATGTACTCCTTCACGCGCTTTTCTATGTTCCTCTTTCCGGCGAATCCGGATGGAAACTCCAGGCTCAGAGGATTCTTCACCTTCGAAACATCGAATTCCTCGCCGGCCTCGAATACGACCCTGCCGTCCTTATCCGTTATGGGTTTCTTGAACTTGATACCCTTGAGAAGTTCCTGGAGCAACTGGAGGAGACGCTTTCTGACATTGGTCATCCCCTCCTTCTTCCTCCTCTCCGCTTCTGCCCTGCGCTCGGATATGACCTTGCGGGCCAGTTCGTTGTCCTCGTCGGGCTTGGTCAGGACCACCACGTTGATGACTGTCCCTCTCACGCCAGGCGGAACCCTCTTGGAGGTGTTCTTGTAGTGCCTGGCCTTCTCTCCGAAGATGGCAAATATGAGCCTCTCCTCTGGAGAAAGTTCCCTTTCGCTCTCGGGAGCTATCTTACCAACAAGTATATCGTGGGGCTTCACCTCGGCTCCGATGCGAACTATTCCGTACTCGTCGAGATTCCTCAGGGTCTCTTCCGTCTCCCTGGGAAGGTCTCTCGTTATCTTCTCCGGTCCGAGTTTGGTTTCCCTGACTTCCACCTCGTAATCGTCTATGTGGATGGATGTATAGACATCGTCTTTCCATACCCTTTCCGAAACCACTATGGCGTCCTCGAAGTTGTAACCATACCAGGGAACGAATGCAACCAGGACATTCTTTCCGAGGGCCAGCTCCCCGTCCCTTATGGAGGAGCCTTCAGCGAGAATCTGACCCTTTTCCACCTTCTGCCCCGGCCTGACTACGGGAATCTGATGCATTATGGTGGACTGGTTGGAGCGCTTGAACTTGGTCAGGATGTATTCATCCCTTCCGAAGAAATCCCCTTCCTTCTCATCGGGAATCACCACTATCTTTCTGGAATCCACATAGGAGACGGTACCCGCGCGCCTGGCAACCACCACGTGGCCGGAATCGTAGGCTACCTTCTCCTCCATACCCGTCCCGACGATGGGGGGCTCGGGGAGGAGGAGGGGCACAGCCTGACGCTGCATGTTGGAGCCCATCAGGGCACGGTTGGCATCATCGTGCTCCAGGAAGGGAATGAGGGATGCGGAAAGAGAAACCAATTGCCTGGGCGATGCGTCTATATGGTCCACTTCCTTCGGGGATGCTATCCTGTAAGTTCTATTGTGACGGATGATGATTCTCTTCTCCAGAATGTTGCCCTTCTCATCCACCTTGGTATCCCCACCCGCAATTCTGTAGTCTATCTCCTCGTGAGGGGCCACGTACTCCACCTCATCCGTAACCTTCCCCTTCTTCACTTTCTTCAGAGGAGTTCTGATGAATCCGAAGTCGTCTATCTTGGCATAAGTGGTCAGGGAAAGGACCAGTCCTATATTCTGACCTTCGGGGGTCTCTATGGGACAGAGCCTTCCATAGTGGGATGGATGGACGTCACGGACCTCCAGACTTGCAGTCTCCCTGGTAAGACCACCCTTACCCAGTGCAGACACCCTTCTCTTATGGGTCAGCTCGGAGAGGGGATTGGTCTGGTCCAGCAGCTGGGAAAGACTGTCCGTGGTGAAGAAGTTGTTTATGGATGCGGTCAGGAGTCTGGGATTGAAGAGTTTCCTGGGAGTGACATTCTCTCCATTCAGGAGGAGCTTCTCCTTTATGGCCCTCGATGTCCTGATGAAGGAATTCCTGAAGTGCTCGTAGAGCCTCTCCCCCACTCTCCTCACGCGCCTGTTGGAGAGGTCATCCACATCGTCCTCTTCTTCCTTACCCCTGTAGAGGTCCAGAAGGCGCTTCACCAGAACGATTACATCCTCCCTGGTGAGATTGTAGGTGTCATCCGATGGGGGCTCGATACCATATTCCTTATGCCTCAGACGGATATTGAGCTTATATCTTCCCACCTGACTCATGAAGAGCCTGTCGGGGGAGAAGAAGAAATCGTGAATATAACGGGTCGCCTCATCCAGGTCTCTGGGAGGCGTGTATCGAAGGGTCCTGTATATGTTGATGAAAGCCTTGTCGTTGTCCCTTATCCTGTCCTGCCTGAAGGTGTTTATGAGAACATCCACCGCGGGGTCCTGAGTATTGAGGACCACCACCCTCTTAACCCCGTCGTTCTTGAATTCGTTTATAAGCTTCTCCGTCAGTTCCCTCCTGACGAACTCCCCCTTCTCGGTCACCAGCTGGAATATGAGCTCGCCCGTCTCCTCGCTTATGACATCATCCGCCAGTATCCAGGTGCCATTCCTCAGTTCGGGGTCATCGATATCCCTGACCTCGGGGTTGAGGAATTCCTTTATCATGGAACGATAATCTTCGTATCCGAGGACGCGCAGGAAACGGCTCAGAGGAATCTTCCTCCTTCTGGATATGGTCATTCCGAGAGTCTTGGAGCCATCTATGGTGAACTTGATCCACGGACCGCGATAGGGGACCAGGAGGGCGGTGTAGAGGGTGGTCTCCTTTTCGTCGATGGAAAAGTAAACGCCGGGGGACCTGTGAATCTGGTTGAGAACCACCCTTTCCACTCCGCTTATGATGAAGGTGCCGCGGGGAGTCATGTAGGGGATCTCCGCGAAATAAACCTCCTGCTCGACCTCTTCTTCCGCGAAGCCGGTCTGGGGTCTCTTCTTTATGAGTTTAATGGTAACCCAAAGGGGAACCGAATACGTTAGGTTCTTTTCCAGGGCCTCCTCCGGGGTGTATCTGGGTTTTCCAATTCGATAACTTATGTATTCGAGAGTATATTTTCCCTGCAAATCCTCTATGGGAAAGACTTCTTTGAACAATCCATGGAGAGACTCGTCCGTCCTCTCCTCAGGGGGAACATCTTCCTGCAGAAAATTCTTATACGATTCCAGCTGCACCATTAGAAAATCTGGCAAATCAAAAGCCTCACGCTTATTACCTATGCGCTCCAACTTCTTGTTCATGGAAAAATACCCCCTATATGCTGGACTTCTTTAATTGATAGTTGTGGCGCAGAGCGCCACACAGCAACATATGAACCCATGAGAGACTACTTCAGTTCTACCTTGGCTCCAGCCTCTTCCAGTTTCTTCTTGAGTTCCTCGGCTTCCTCTTTGGAGACTCCTTCCTTTATGGCTTTGGGGAGATTGTCTATCAGGGCCTTGGCCTCGGCCAGTCCGAGACCGGTAATCTCCCTCACGACCTTCAGGACCTTGATCTTGCTGGAACCCACGTCGGTAAGAACCACGTCGAAGGAGGTCTTCTCCTCAACCTGCTCCTCAGCAGCAGCAGCCCCCGCAACAGGTGCCGCCACGGCCACGGGTGCAGCGGCACTGACTCCGAACTTCTCCTCCAGAGCCTTAACCAGCTCTGCCAGCTCCATCACAGTCAGATTCTCCACTGCCTCCACTATTTCCTGTACTGTTAACTTGGCCATTTTCTATTCCCCCTTTTTCTCTTTTATCTGCTCAAGCACGTTTACAAGGTTCCTCAAAAGCCCGCTAAGGGCAAAGACCAGACCGTACATGGGAGCGGCGAACGCCCCGACCACCTGCCCCCTCAACTGCTCGATGGAGGGCAGTTTGACGAGTTGCTTTATGGCATCGCCATGGTAAAGGGTGTCCCCGATGAAGACAGCCTTTATGTTCCCCTTGCTGGTCTCCTTTATGTAATCGTTTATCAGTTTAAGAGGCTGTATCTCATCCTTGTAGGTGACCACCAGTGCAGTGGGACCCTCCAGAAAGGGAGCCATCTCATCCCTGTACAGCTCCTCATCCTTCAGAGCAATGCGCAGAAGGGTATTCTTCACGACCCTCATACGGGCATCGTTATTCTTCAGGTCCCTGCGGAGTTTGGTGATTTCAGCCACATTCCATCCCTTGAAGTCTATCAGGTAGAAAGCCTTCCCATCCCTGAGCATCTCCTTAATCTGCTTAACGGCCTCTATCTTCTCCGGCTTAATATTCTCGACCCTTGCGGTGGCACTCATGACAGCACTCCTCTTTCTTTAAGTTTTGCATATATATCGTTGAGACTGAGTTTCACGGATGGGCTCATGGTGGTGGAAATGTAGGCGGACTTGATGAAATTCCCCTTGGCACCGGAAGGCTTGTTCTTGAATATGTCCTCGAATACTGCCAGTATGTTCTCTGCCAGATGCTCTGGAGGGAACGAAGCCTTTCCAACCGGGAAGTGCAGATTACCCGTCTTGTCGAGCCTGTATTCCACTCTACCCTTCTTGAGCTCTTCCACGACAGATTTCACATCGTTGGTCACAGTACCGGTCTTGGGAGAAGGCATCAGTCCCCTGGGTCCCAGTATCCTTCCCAGTTTACCCACCTCGGGCATGGCATCGGGAGTGGCGACCACGGCATCGAAGTCCAGCCATCCCTGCTTGATTTTCTCTATGTACTCGGAGAAGCCCACATAATCGGCACCGGCCTCCTGGGCCTCCTTCTGCTTATCGGGATTATTGGTCAAAACGAGCACCTTTACCTTCTTGCCCCTCCCATAGGGAAGGACCACCGCACCCCTCAAAACCTGGTCCGCATAGGTGGGATTGAGATTGGTGTTTATGGCCAGTTCCACGGTCTCATCGAATCTGGCGGTTGCCAGGTCCTTTACGATTTTCACCGCCTCCTCTAAGGGATACTCCTTCGTTAAATCGTACTTCTGAAGAAGGGCCCTGTATCTCTTTCCACGTTTAGGCATGGCTCTAATCCTCCACCTTTATTCCCATATTCCTGGCAGTTCCCTCTATCATGCGCATGGCTGCTTCCAGATCATCCGTGTTCAGGTCGGGCATCTTCAGGCGGGCAATCTCCTCTATCTGCTTGCGGGTAACCTTTCCAACGATTTCATGACCGGGATTGCTGGCACCTTTCTCCACCCCTGCCGCCTTCTTCAAGAGGAACGAAGCGGGCGGTGTCTTAATGACGAAATCGAAGGTCCTGTCCTTGTAAATGGTTATTTCCACCGGGAGCAGCATCCCGGGTTTATCCTTCGTGGCATCGTTGAATCGTTTTACGAAATCCATTATGTTGACGCCATGCTGCCCCAGTGCAGGACCTACCGGTGGTGCCGGGCTTGCCTGCCCTCCCGGTATCTGCAATTTTATAACTGCCTTCACCTCTTTCTTGGGCGGCATCTCTCAACTCCTCCTTTAAAGGGTTATCCTCTCAGCATGAAGGAAATCCACGTCCACAGGGGTCAATCTGCCGAAGAGGTCGATTACGACCCTTATCTTCTTCTTATCGGTGTACACCTCCTCCACCACTCCCTCCATATCCTTGAAGGGACCGGCAACGATACGGACCCTCTCACCCTTGATGAAGGGCGCCTGCGCCTTGCGGCGCTCCATCTCCCTGCGAACGATTTCCTCGATATGGGCAATCTCCTGAGGGGATAGCGTGATGAAGGTATATCCCCCGGAAGGATCCCTTGCGAGAACTGCTCTCAGCCCCGTAGCCTTGACGATTTTATCGATGAGTTCGGGATCCTTGGTCATCTTGACGAACACGTATCCCCTGTAAACGGGCCTCTCTATCCTGACCCTGCGAATCTGACCCCTCACCTCCCTGGTCTTCTCCACAGTCTCCACAGGCACGAGAACCCTCTCCACCTTATCCCCGAGATTGCTCTCCTGAATGAACTTCTCGAGGGACTCCTTCGCCTTCTTCTCCCTTCCGGAAATCGTCTGGAACACTATCCAGACCTTCTCCTCCATATCGTGGTTCCCGGCCATTTTTCACCCCTCTAA
Organism: Caldifarciminota bacterium; assembly: GCA_015494735.1. Lineage (GTDB taxonomy): Bacteria > Hydrothermota > Hydrothermia > LBFQ01 > DSFT01 > S143-66. The sequence goes on from WGAQ01000117.1 coordinate 24,748, forward strand.
GTGAGAAGCATAACGATAAAGTTTATAACCCTCGAGGCTATGAAGTCTATCAGCATCGTGTACAGGACGAAGAAAGCAGAAAACACGAAAACAGCCACAGTACCCACTATAACCGATTCCCTGCTGGGCCAGGTGAGTTTCTTGAGTTCCTCTATGGATTCCTGTATGAACTGAATCGGATTGGTCATGGCCACTACACCTTTTTCTCTCTATGAATGGTATGCTTCCTGCAGAACTTGCAGTACTTCCGGATTTCCATCTTGGTGCGGTTATCCCTCCTCTTGGTGGTGGTGTAGTTTCTCCTTCCGCATTCCGTACACTCAAGGGCTATGATGATTCGCATTGCCTACAACCTCCCTTCGTTTATCTAAATGGCGAGGCCGGAGGGACTTGAACCCCCAACCTGCGGATTTGGAATCCGCCGCTCTGCCATATTGAGCTACGGCCTCACAATTTTAAAGGCGCCCCGGGAGGGATTCGAACCCCCGACCTTCGGCTTAGGAAGCCGCCGCTCTATCCTGCTGAGCTACCGGGGCTGAGCGTGAAAATTTTAAAGGATATCCCTTCACCTCTGCAAAATCCACTCCCCCAATCTGCGGAGGGTGGGGCATATCTGCCGAAATTATAAAGGATTTCCATCACTATCGCACAGGCCCGGACAGGTCCCACGCCAGAACCCTCACACCGATACTGGCAGGAAGGAAAAGGAAGAGCATACCATTATCGTTGACCTCCATCGGTCCGGGAATGTATCCCTCCATCGCAAATCGCCCGAGCCACACCAGGTGCAATCCATCCGCACCCACGATGCCCACCCCCGTTTCCACCCCGGAGGAGAGGGCCCTCTCCACATAGAGGTATGCATTTCCCTCAGCATCCTCCCCCGCCATGGAAGCAGACACCACGCCCCCGGGGAGATGGAAGACCTTTTCCCCTTTCCTGATTATAAAAGTGCCGTCCATTTCCCCCACGAGCACAGGGTCCGGAACAGGTCTATCCTTCAGTACCCAATAGGAGGAATCACCGGGCATATCCAGATACACACCCTCCGCGCAGCGAAACATGTAAAGGGAGCGCCCGGCATACCGGTATGGAATGGGAACGGTATCCACCACATTCCCCCTCCCGTCCAAGACGTACACCTTTCCCTCCCCTCCACTCAGGACGTAAAGTTTCCCGTGCCACGATACCATATCGTCGAATGCCATGGGCGAGACCCATTTTCCGAGGAATTCTATGCCTCCATCCGACATGAGAAACAGGAAAATCCTATTTCCATCGGAAATCAGAAGAGTATCCCCCGAAACCGTGGCCATCCAGACAGGGATATCACCTTCTCCGGAAAAGGGACCTCCATTCAGGGAAAGGAGCGTATCCAGAACCGGTGTCAGAGCGAGAATCAGGATTAACATGGGGCTATTTTAAACCCATGGGCGAATCCCTTTCCACCTGCTCCCGGTTTCCATTAGGATGTCGTCTCCTCCATATAAAATTTCCCGACGCATGGTGATAAAACTAATTCTGGAATTCGATGGAACCGATTTCGAGGGGTGGCAGATTCAGCCGGGCAGGAGGACGGTGCAGGGGGTCCTCATGGATGTTCTGGGGAAGCTCACGAAAGGGGATTTCAAACTCACAGGAGCCAGCAGAACTGATTCCGGCGTCCATGCCCTGAACTTCGTCGCCAGTCTGCATCTGGATAATGCTACCCTGAAACCGCCGGTGAACCGTCTGAAGGAAGCCCTCAATTCCATACTTCCGGATGACATTTACGTAAAGGGTGTGGAAGAGATGCCGGAAGATTTCCACGCCAGATATTCGGCCAGGTCCAA
>WGAQ01000118.1 GCA_015494735.1 Caldifarciminota bacterium
AGAGGGGCGTTCGGGCAACTCCCACCCTCTTCATAGCGGGATATCCCATAGAAGGTGCTCCCCCGTACGAAGATTTGAAGAACCTCATAGACAAAGCTCTGGAGAACATGAAGAACCCTCAACAGCAGGGACAGTGATATGGTGAGGAAGATTTTTCTGGCCGTGGCCCTCGTGGGGCTGATGGTGAGTCTGTACCTCACCTACGCTTATGTCATCGCCCATAAAGTGGCCTGCATAGGGGGCGGCTGCGAAATAGTGGCCGCTTCCCCCTATTCCAGAATATTCGGCATTCCGCAGCCCATAATGGGAGTTGTATTCTATCTTGCCGTCATATTCTCCCTCCTTCATCACAGGGCGAAATCGCTCCTGCCGCTCCTCACCGCCGTGGGGGCTGCCTACTCCGTGTATCTCACCTGGGTGGAGGTGTCCATACTGCATGCAATCTGCATGTGGTGTATGATTTCCGCCGTATGTACCTGGATACTGTTCGGTATGGTACTCCTGCATGAGGACATTTGAAGAAACGTTTCTTATTCTGGGGAGGAGGAATCCCCGCATCTGGATTGCCATAGGAAATGAACTGGGCCTGTTCAGGGTTTCCGGGAGCAAACTCCTGACATTCGTCCGATACAGAGGTCTCGTTCAGGAAAGCAAAAGCGACATATTTCGGGTCAGAGAGGCGAAGATTACCCGCTCCTACCACAGACTCATAAGGAACTACCCGTCTTTCAAAACCGCCTCCAGGGCATTCAGGTATATAATGCAGAATCTGCCCCCCATGCATCCGGCCGCAGGGCTCCTCCCGGAAACAGAGTCCTTCCTCAGGGCGCTGGAGGAGGCAAGGGGAAATTACGAGAACCTTTACCTCCTGTGGCTCCACAGGTTCCATGCCATAACCTCCGGAAAAGAGCACCTGAGGCATTGCGTCAGATGCGGCTCCGAAGATATAACCCACTTTCAGAAGGGCGCAGGGCTCATGTGCAGGAAGTGCGCTCCCCCATCGGCCACTCCACTGGATAAGGTGGACCTGATGATACTGGAGAATCTGGACCGCCTGGACTTCAAAAGCGCCATATCCCTGAAGGGCAACACGGAAAGATTAATCGAAATACTGGAGGATGTTCCATCGTGGCATTCCTCTTAGCCTTCATCACAGCGTTAGGAGAAACGACGAAGGATATAATAGCCCGCAGGATATCTTCCACCACTTCCGTGGCAGGACTCCTCTTCTGGTATAAGACCTTCTCCATAGCCACGATTCTCCCATTTGCCCTCCTCACCTGGAGATTCGAAAACACGCTCAGGACATACATCCTCGTCGCTTCCGATGGTCTGCTCAATGTGTTCGCCTTCTACTTCTACCTGAAAGCCCTGTCCCTTTCACCGGTTTCCCTGATGGTTCCCCTCCTGGCATTCTCTACGGTCCTCCTCCTCATTACATCCCCTATAATGCTGGGCGAATTCCCCGACAGCGCGGGGCTGGCAGGCATCCTGCTCATTACGGCTGGGTCGTATATCCTGTATATGGAGGATTCCGGAGACATCCTGTCCCCCATAAGGGCCCTTCTCAGGGAGAAGGGAAGCCGATACATGCTCGCCACAGTATTCCTGTGGTCCATAACCGCCAACCTGGATAAGATGGGAACTCAGGCCACTTCTCCCGTCGTGTGGGTGCTCCTCATCAATATATTCGTGGCCGCCGGAGCCTTCTTAATGATGAAGAGAACCCGGAGCGAAGGGGCTTCAGGATTCCATCCGGCATCCATCCTGATGGGGGTGGCAGATGGAGGGGGAGCGGTGGCCCAGATGACAGCCCTGAAACTCACCATAGTCCCGTACGTCATATCCATAAAGCGATTGAGCGTCCTCATGTCCGTCATAATAGGGACCACATTCCTGAAAGAGGGAAGGGCGCTTCAGAGAATAACCGGAACGGCATTGATGCTCGCCGGTTCGATTCTGATTCTGCTCAATATGTGAAGGAGCTCCTCCAGGATACGGATAGAACCCCATCCATATACCTGAATCGAAGACCCCTGAACGAAAATCGAAGTGCATAGGCAAATCCCTGCCCCTTCACGTATATTCCTGAAGGCATGAGGGGAGCATAGGCTCCATAGGCGTACATGGAGCAGGTGGTACTGTAGTAGATGGCACGGAAGAACCTGTAAAAGATGGAAAGGACATCACCGCATTCCCCGTGGCTCCATGACACCTCGAATGGCTCGGAATTGTGGAAGGAAACCCTTATGGAGGATGCAGAGACACGGAGCCTGAGCCTGGCAGAAGGGGTCAGGGACCAGGAAACGATATTGTAGTAATACGAACTGGAGAAGGCACCCCTCAGGGAGAATGCCCCCATCTTCATTCCCATGTAAACCCTGAAGTCCCTTCCGGTATCGGACCAGTTCCACACGGGAGACATCACCCTCCTGTAAATTAGGCGGGAGTACATATCCCCTCCACCGAGCGAAAGGGCGAATGCATATCCCTCCAGACGCTCCCTCCCCGCCACTTCCCCCTCCAGCACCCCCACCTTAAAACCACCGTAGAAGTGGAGATTCTCCCTCCCCACCAC
>WGAQ01000119.1 GCA_015494735.1 Caldifarciminota bacterium
CACTTCGTGGTTCGCAAGAGCCGCTCCATCACTTCCATCGATGAGGTGGCGGGGGAGGAGAGGGTCAGAGAAATTGCCCGGATGCTCTCCGGTGTGGTTTCGGATGATTCCATGAGGGCAGCCCGCGGATTGCTGGAGGGAGTGGCTTCGTGATTTTTCTCAAGGTTTTGTCTCGTATAGTTTGACTAACTTTAATACGTGTCAAAAATTACCTAACAATCACACATCACCAAACGCATATCTCGATGCGATTATATAGGCTGTATCCGCATCTCCGATTATATCGAATATCAGGGGATTACCGCTGTCTTTAAAAACTGTTAATCTATTCCCATCGAGTTCCAGATTCAGGATTTTAGAATAATTGACCGAGACTGTTTTCTTCCTGCCTAAAAATATCAAACGCTTGTTGGTTATGTATATTGTGCCATTGTCAACTTTAGTAATTTCTTCCACGACTTCCTTCTTCCTCTTATAGCCTCCATAAGTCAAATATATCCCTTTTGCAACCCTGAATGTAAGGTGGGGTCCTGCATAGCCATGATACTTCACCTTTTTGCTCCATTTGAGAAATTCAGCCGGAGCTTTAAAGAATGCTTTTTCTCCTCTTTTTAAAGAAATTCGGACTGGTATTGGCTCCAGAGCATCATTTTGAACCTTCCATACGAAGCGGAGTCTTTCGAAAAGTTCTTGCATTTGACTGTTAAGATGCACCTTAACCCCAAATTCTTCCGAAAATCTGAACAACATTTCCTCTTCTTCAGGAGACCATTTCCCATCACTGATAGCCTTGCTTATGTAATTATTGATAGCTTTATAGAGGACACTTCCGAAGATTTTCTTTGCTTCCTCTTCCATGTCGAAGAGTTTTGAAAATGCTTCGAAGTTGGCTCTTTCCCTTTTATCGAATTTGTAATCCTTAACCACTTCCCACAAGTATTCTTCTACTATTTCATTCAAAGTTGCTCTGTCCTTTATTCCGAATGTTTCCATTAGCCTGCTGATTCTGTCGGCTTCTTCTGAAAAATCCCGGTTTATCAGGACATCCACTATGTGGCTCTTTAGAAGTTTCTTCAGGCGACGTTTTGCTACTGACCACTTTAACTTATTATCTATGGAAAATTTCTGCTTCAATCTCTCTATGTCTTCCCCGGTTATCTCACCAGAAGTATCGAGTATCTCTTTCACCGACTTTATGAATTTGTCAATGTTTGCCCGAAATGTGATATTAATACGGAAATCATCCTGCTTCATGATAGCAATTTTAAAGGTTTATTAATCCATCACCAATTTCACGACTTCTTCCATTTACATGGTATTTAAGCAAGTTCATCGATTTGCGAATGATGAGATATCAAAACAGCATCTTTACCCATATAACGGGCATGGAGAAGTCGGAGCTGGATATGTATTGAACATCGCCCTTTCCGAAGGGCAGGTATGTGTAGAAGACGAATCCCATCAGAAGGACTGCCCTCTTTATCCTTATGGCTCTCGATATACCCGCAAATCCCACGGACCTGCTCCTGGTCCCGTCGGTGGAGAGTATCCCGTCCCGCATTCCCAGAATCACACCGCCCTTTCCCTGCCTGTCCAGTTGTGCGAAATTCAGACTCCAGCGGGCTGTTCCCGGAATGTTTCCCGTCTGGATGAATCCGGACATCTGCACCCCTTCGGAGGAAACGGTAAAATCAATTCCAACCACATACTTCCGGCTCATGGAGTCGGTTATGGGGGCTGTATAGGGGTGGTAGTATTTTGCATACAGGTTCAAGTCCACATATCCTTTCTGAATCAGCCTTTCCAGACCAGCAACCACCGTATAGACACCGGTGGCTCTCCTGAGAATCACGGGCTCCAGTATGAGGGGATGGATGTATAGAATCTGATGGCTGTTTCCCATATAGAGTTTGAGGGCGGTTTTGTCCCCGATGAAGAATTTACGAAAGAGGCGGGCGGAGATTTTCCACTCCCCATTCATTACATCGAGACGGATGCCGCTTTCCCTTCCCACATAGCACCCCGCCGTGTATCCACTTCTGGAGAATTCAGAATCCATATCCGAAAGTTCTCCCCTTTTTATCATCCCCTGCGCAGAGCATCCCCATCCGCCCCTGTCCATCGATATTCCCGATGTAAGCAGGTTTCCATCCGCTCTTTCCGAATCCCTATCGTCCCATATCAGGGTGTGGTGCAGGCTGAGGGAGGCATTTATCCAGTTCAGAGGCCTCAGGGAAACGCCCGTCTGCCCCTGAATCAACTCTATATTTTCGTATGTGGTGTCTGTCGGTGTGGTGAAGATACTGAATCTCCTGATGTATGCAATGGCGTCCGCATTATCGATACCCATCATGATGGAGGCTGAGGAGAATTCCTGAAATGGTATCCATTCCCCGTATGCGTAGAAGTATGCATTATCGAATGGAATCTGGAGGGAGGCTGATGGGAATCCAGCCTTGATATAGCCCTTTTTCCTGTCCGTTTCTATTTTCAGAATGGAGGAGTTCCCCTGATATCGTATGGGAAGGGTGCTCCTGTAGAGGGTCATGTAATTGACCGCTTCCTGCTCGATGGGAGCCATTATGATGAGGTGGAATATGGGGTCGGGGAGGGGAATTCCGTTGATGATAACCCTGTTCTCCCAGAAGGTTCCACCCCTTACGGAATATCCGTAATCCGCCGGTCCCACCCCGCCCGTCAGGTATAGTATCCTGGTGAGGGAGCCCATGGGGATGGGCAGGGTAGAGTAGTAACGGGTCTGAATCAGGGATGGAAGGTCCCATTCCCTTCTGAAGTTCTCCTTCACCGCAGAAACTCGCTCCTGTGGAAGGTAGTAGATGCGGGATGTGTCCTCTGAATTGAGCAGTATCAACAGAACCCTGAGCATTTCTATCTAAACTCCCTCTTAACACTCAAAATCGGAATTGGAAAAGCCCTGTAGATGGCGGAGAATTCATCCGAAGGCTCGGGCTGGGGAAACAGGTTGTATATGCCGACTCTAAACTCAAATCCCTTCCACCGGAACGGAAAGGCGACGGAATAGATGTAGAGACTGCTCTCCCTGTATATGCCGTTTTTCACATGCTGCGGATTCAAAATAAGTTCGTACCTTACCAGACCATACATCCACATGACATTTACGAACCTGTAGTTGAAGTTGAAGACATATACCACATCCTGCGGAGAGGGAATCCATGTATCTGTAAAGAAGGAGCGCAGAAGGGTCAGAGAAAGAGCCAGTTCCCCCTTCCTGTACTCCTTCAGGGTCAGGTCTGCTCCTGCTGAAATCGTACTCCTGTCGATGAAATACTGCGATGGAGGAACATAAACGACTGTATCTGGAACGTAGGAGGGAAAGAGAAGGGGATTTATTACATAGTAGGGGTGGAAGTATCGGATGAACCCATTTATCTGGATGGAAAACCCGGGCAACACTTGTTCGTATCCTGCGATGAGGGTGTATCCATAATTCACCTTTCCCTTTACAATGACTCTCTCGAATATGGGGAATCCGAAGGAAATGTACCCCTGACTGCTGGTCCCTGCAAAGAGGGTTATAGCCCTTGTGGAATCCAGAAAGCGCTTGTATCTTAATCGAATTACGGGCAGTAATTTCCCCTGCGTGTAGTATGTAAGTCCCACTTCGCCGAAACTGAATCTGCGGAATATCCAGACGCTGGCAAACCAATTCAGGAGGATGCCGGGATTCTCATAACCTTCCCCCGCTTCCCCGCCGAAATCGTACCGGTGAAAATGGAAACCGCCGCCCCACATGCCCTTCCCGAAGTTTATCCCGAGAAGGTGCTTTCGCGAATAAGCCCTGGTTGCGTAATCGAAAGAGCTGGATGTGTCGTAATGCTCCTTCAACTGGAATGTGTAATACAGACGGAAGTTATCCCTTCTCCATGAAATTCCAGCCATGGTGATGCACTCTCTCCACTCCAGAAGGGTGTCTCCGGGTATGTTATAATAGTCCAGGATGTTTCTGAACAGGCGACAGCTGCCCGCCAGGAGCGATGATGTGCTTTGCCCTTTCCATGTAAAAAACAGGCTGTTCCACTGGAAGTTTCTTCCCA
>WGAQ01000120.1 GCA_015494735.1 Caldifarciminota bacterium
AAGAAGGTCAGGGGATGGAGTTTGAACAGGTATCCAATGGAGAATCCCACCAGAAGGGGATTGTAGGTGTAGAAACCGGAGCTTAGGAAGGTCTCGTGGGCGTTGATGAAGCGGGCGAAGATATATGCCGAAATGACCGCAATGAGACCCGCTATACCTATGTTGGGATCAACGAAACTGGCAGCAAAGAGAATGAACCCGACCAGGGGCTTCCTGAGAAAGAGAATCTCCGAATAACTGTTGAATAGAGTTATCAGGAATTTCCTGAACTGGCTCATGGATTACTCGAGTTTGAATTTTTCAGGCAGACGCTCCTTCTCCTCTATATAAGCCAGGTCCTCCTTTTCCCTTACCAGATGGACTTCCCCTTCCTCCGTCACTATCACCACGTTGGGCCTGTATTCGATGAACTGCATCCACTGGGTATTGTTGTACGCCCCTACGGGGAAGAATATGAGTCTCGTTCCCCTCTCCAGAGGTGGGAGCATGATTCCGTCGTCCAGTATATCGATATTCATACACAGGGGTCCGTATATGGCAGAGAGTTCGTTCATTCCCTTCACCTCCCTGTCTATCTCCACGTTGAACTTGTACCAGAAGGCTGTGAAGAGGAGATTGACACCAGCATCCACTATGTATGCCTTCTTTCCATCCGCCAGGCGCTTGGATGCTATAACGGTGGTTATGAGGAACTCCGCCTCATCCACTATGGCCCTTCCGCTCTCCAGTATGAGTTTCGGGAAATCCCCCGGCCTCAGATTCCTGTAGAGGGCGGAGGTTATCTTCTCGGCGTATTCTTCTATGGAGGGGATGGCCACATCTGGGGGCAAATACGTTCCCTTGAGTTTTATATGGGAGGGGAATCCACCACCTATATCGATGTATTCCATTTTGAAACCGTAGGTGTCCTCCATTTCGTATCCGAACTGGACCATCTTCTCCACCGCCCTGGCGTATGCATCAGGCTCCAGTATGAAGGTCCCTATGTGGGCATGCAGGCCTGCCAGTTTCAACTTCCCTCCCCACACCATCCTCTTAACCGCATCGTGGGCCTGTCCGCTCTCCAGATTGAACCCGAATCGGTCCCAGTGGGGATATATTCCGGTATCCATATTCAGGCGTATGGCCACCTTTATGGTTCTGCCCAGTTCCTCCGCAATCTTCTCCAGGTCGACCAGCTCATCCATGTGGTCTATGTTTATATGGGCCCCCTCCTCCACTGCCCTCTTAAGGACATCGTAGGTCTTGTAGGGACCGTTGAAAATGATTTTATCCCCCGGAATTCCCAGATTTCGAGCCTTCTCGTACTCGAAACCGGACACCACTTCCGCCCATGCCCCCTCCTGATGGAGTATGGCGCAGACTGTCTTCAGATAGTTGGTCTTATAGGACCAGCCGAACTGGACGTTGGGATACCGGGTGGCGAATGCATTGTATATCCTGCGGTAGTTTTCCCTGAGGCGCCTTTCGGAAATAACGAACAGGGGAGAGCCATACTTTTCCACCAGTTCCTCTACAGGAACACCATCTATCTCCTTCCTGATTCTCCTGGAGTAGTAAGGAGAAGAGCCAAATTTGTTCATAAAACCCGTCTCTATCCGGGTTATTACGGGCTTTTCGTATTTCTTTTTCATCACGCTTCCCCCTTTGTTGTCATATAATGCAACTTCTCCATATCTGTCACCAGTTCATAAGTATATCTGACATACAGCCTCCCCGCCTCATAATCCTTTACCTCGTAATCCATCTCCAGAGCCCTCCTCAGAACATTGGCGGGAATATTGAGGCCCGAACCTGTTGCAAAATAAACCCATGCGGGAAATCTGGGATTGATTTCTATCAGGTAAATCTCATCGTCCTTTGCTATGCACTCTAATTCGAACCCGCCCCTCCACCTGTATGTGGAAACGAACTTGTCGGCGAACTCCAGCAGGGCATCGTTCTTTATGCTGACACCGGTCCAGATTTTCCCGAGAGAGGTTATCCAGAGTTTCTTTATGGCGAACAGGCCCAGATGTCCCCCCTCTCCATCTCCAGCCCCCACCACGTTCACCTCCTCACCGGAGACCATCTCCTGAACGATTATGGGAAATCCCCACTGGGATGCTATCTTATTGAAATGGGCTATGGCTTCCTGAACTGTATATGCCTTCTCCGCACCGTAGAAGATGCCCTTCACCATCACCGGAAGACCTATTTCCTCCACAGCATCCCTCAGCTGCTGATAGGAACTGACCACTCTGGTTTTGGGGAACTTCATCCCGATTTCGCGGGCCACTTCCTCAAGGCGGTCCTTGGAGCGCAGTTTGAACTGCTCCAATGTGGGAAGGAAGGTCTTTATACCATTCCTCTCCAGCTCCGGGGCATACTTTATGTAGAGGGGAAGTTCGGCATCCAGGGTGGGAAGGACGAAATCCAGACCGTAAGACTCCTTTATATAGAGCAAACGGGATATGTAGGCATCGTGTCCGGCAGAAGGATAGGGCATTATGAAGGATTTGTCTATCAGCCAGTCCATGTATATTCCCGGCTCCATGGCATCGTATGCCAGACCCACTATCCTGACATCGAGGCCCTTATCCTCCTTTAGACTGCGGGCGACCCCGATGCCGGGACCGGGATTATCCACTGCATTTATACCGCTGACTCCTACGATTATCTCTTTCATAGCAGCTTATATCTCCTGAGTTTTTCCATAAAATCCAGGACATCCCTTTCCGCTTCCTGCTCATCGACATCGTACTGATTCACCAATTCCCTTACTATTTCCTCGGGGCTCTTACCTTCCTTCAGGAGCTGGAGTATAAAGAGTCCGGTCTCGTTGGTGGTGAAACTGTTCCCCGTCGTGGGGTCGAATATGAATCCATCCTCGCTTATGGCCAGACGCTTTACTTTCATGGAGTTTAAATTTTAATACTTTTCCACAGAAACACAACTCCCACCTGTCCCCAAAATCGAGTAAACCGGGACAGACCCTTCCGTGGGTGAATACTATCACTACTTTCAGGGAAAAGGATCGGCCCTAATCCCTTTCCTCTGCTCCGATTACCTCTGTTTTGTAGGTGAAGTAATGGAGCACGATGTAGAGGAGGAGCACTGTTATGAGCGTAATCCAGAGGACGAACTGCATCTCCGGTGACAGTCCGGCTTTCTCCGAGCCCTCGATTATTACGGGATGGATGCTCCTCCAGAGACGAATGGACAGGAATGTGGCGGGAACATTCAGGAATCCGATTATGGCAATGTACGAACTTATGCGGGCACGGGCCTCGGGGTTGTCTTCCATCATTCCCCTGACAGTCATATATCCTGCATAGAAAAGAAGGGCGACGGCCATCGTTGTCAGGCGGGGGTCCCATGTCCAGAAGACGCCCCATGCAGGCTTCGCCCATATACTCCCCATGAGAATCGCAATCACACCGAAGAGAAGGGCAAGTTTTACATTCACATACGCCAGAAGGTCCCACTTCTTCCGCCCTGTACGCAGATAAAGGATGGAAAACGCCATAGCAAGGAACATGCCCACGAACATGACCCACGCTGCGGAAACGTGATAGTAGAAAATCTTCTGAATGTGCCCCAGAACCGTTCCATTGGCACCGGGCCACTTTGCTGGCGGCGCCCATATGAAGACCAGATACAGGTCATAGGGGACCAGAATTCCGAGGGCGTAGATTATGCTCCTTATGATGAAGTTCATCGGGGAAAGTTTAAAGATTACACTGGTTTTCCGGAGAATGATAAACGCGATTATCCTGTTTGAAGTTCTAAACACTTTCAAAAAGCCACCAGATGGATTACAAAACCCTTTCGCAAGTAAATTAGAATTCCCTTCAAAGATTGCATTAAAATTTATCCGTATGATTTCCCTGGTATTCCCGAGAAATGACATCGAGGCTTCCGATATAGCCCTGAAAGTGAGCCTCGATTCTGAAAACATTTACATGGTTCCAAAGTATTCGTTCAGGGAAGAGGAGGTTGTATTTTCTCGCCTGAATAAATCAAGAGCAGCGATATTATTGATTACGGACCCCTTCGTGAGCATTGACAATGACACCCGCAAAGAAATCACATATTTGCTCAAAAATGGGAAACCCGTATATGCAATATTTCCGAAAAATTCGAGGGCTGAAGTAGAACTCGAAGAATTGAAAACCAATTTCGAGAAACTTCTCCATCTTATATCTTATGACGCGGAGGAGCCACAGAGCATCCTCGAAAGAGTAAAAACAGAAATAGAAAACGAAAGAGCGAAAAAAGAAACCGATCTCACTCCCCTATTTCTCATTATCGCCGGTTTGCTCCTCCTGTATCTACTGTCTGACAGCTGATAATGAAGAAGGTCCTCCTTCTCGATAACAACATACTTGTCTATCTGCTTATCATATTTAAAAGTGGTTCCAACAGGGAACTGGAAGAAACCTTAACTCACATACTTCGCAAAACCAGAGCCAATGCGGTATGGATTCCCAGATGTGTAAAAACTGAATTCTTAAGCGTACATAGAGATAGAGACAGAAGGGAAAAGTTCCTTCAGAAGCTCGAAACAGGTCTTAAGCGTAAAGGCATTGAGTTAAAAGAATGTAATATCCATAATCGCACCTTCATCAAAGAGTTGATGCAGAATTTCGTAAAGATCGACTGCGGGGAAGCAGATGCCCATACTCAGGCCGAATCTTTATCTACCAGAATCCCCGAAAAGGATATACGAGAAGTCAAATTCTTGACCAATGACCGTGCCTATCTGCAATGGGTCTCCAACATGAATGTGAACTTCGAAATCATGGACTGGAACGATGTATGCAGGGAACTCCAGTTGAATGTGGGATGCAGGAAGTAGAAGAGCGGGGGGAAATCCCCCCCGAAATCGATTCAGGCGGCCTTTTCCTCTTCCGGTTTGTAGAACTTGTCCAGCCACTCCTTCTTGATTCTGACCAGTTCGCTCCTGGGAAGCAGGGACAGGAGCTCCCACCCGATCTGGAAGGTCTCCTCTATGGTTCTTCCCTCGAATCCCTGATTCACCATGCGCTTTTCGAATTCATCGGCGAATTTGATGTACTTCCTGTCTATCTCCGAGAGGGCATCCTCAC
>WGAQ01000121.1 GCA_015494735.1 Caldifarciminota bacterium
AGAAGCATCTCAGAGAACTTCTCAGGTGCCTTTATGCGAAGAAATTGATGATGCACCTTCTGGAGCTGGACAGGGAAATTGAGATAGTGATCCGGGAGGTGGAAAGCGTTTCAGACAGGTATATCCGCCTCCGGAAGAAAATAATCAGAAAGAAGCCATCCGAAATAGATGAGAAAACCCTGTTCGATTACGCATGCTATCTTACATTAGATAAGCAAGAGAGGGAGAAGGTTCTCGGCCTGTGAGAATCCTCAAGCGAATAGGTCTTTACCTGCTGATTCTCACCCTGGTGATTGCGGTTTCCACCCTGGGGTATGTCCTGATAGAGCATGCCCATCCATTCGATGCCCTGTATATGACCATAATCACCATATCCACGGTGGGATACGAGGAGGTCATACACCTCTCCCCTATCGGCCGACTGTGGACCATACTCGTTATAATTTTCGGATGGGGTATCCTTGCGGTCATCGTCACCAACGTATTTTCCATGGTCCTGAGCGAGGAAATCCTCGGGAGAATAGGCAGAAGGAGGATCAAAAAGATGAAGAACCACTATATCGTATGCGGATATGGTAGAATCGGAAGGGCCACAGTTCAGGAACTCCTCAAGGAGAGCAAAAAAGTAATCGTCATCGAGAAGGAGCCTTCGAAGGTCGAGCAGGCGGAAAAGGATGGCGTGAAAGCCCTTCTCGGAGATGCCACAGATGAAGAAGTACTCAAAAAAGCCCATATAGACAGTGCATCCGGTCTTGTGGCGGCTCTGTCCAACGACCCCGACAACATATTCGTTATCATAAATGCCAGGAGTTTGAACAAAAACCTCTACATAGTCTCCAGAGCGATGGATGAGCGCTCCAGAAACTTCATGCTGAAGGCGGGAGCCAATCACGTGGTCCTCCCGTACGAAATGGCAGGAATAAGGATAGCCAATGCCCTTCTGAAACCCGGATTGCACGATTTCTTCGAGATATATAATCTGAGAATGGAGGAAGTTCAGATAGAGCCGGGAAGCCCCCTGTCCGGAAAGACCATAAGGGAACTCAATTTGACCAATCTATATGGCATCTATATAGTTTCCGTGATAAAGTCAAGTGGTCAGGTGATAGCCCCTCCGACCGCTTCCACCCTCCTCGAAGAGGGGGACATAATCCTTATCCTGGGCAGGAAGGAAAACATAGAGAAATTCGAAAAGGACTTCCTTTCCCGCACCTGAATCGCAGACCTGATGACACCCGCGCCTTAACTGTAAGAAGAACGGGAAATCATCCTGATTCGAGAAAATTTGCAGAACTACCCTGTTCCATCCTTAAACTTTATCCATGATAGCAGTTCAAAAGAATCTGATAACGAAGAGCGATAAGAAGATAGTTCTTCTGGTGGCCGATGGTCTTGGGGGACTGCCCCGCCCCACCGATGGAAAAACAGAACTGGAAGTTGCCAGAACCCCCAATCTGGACAGCCTGGTAAGGAAGGGTATTACCGGACTGATAGAGCCCATAGAAGCAGGAATAGCTCCCGGAAGCGGTCCCGCCCATCTGGCCCTCTTCGGATACGATCCCCTGAAGTACGAACTGGGAAGGGGTGTTCTGGAGGTTCTGGGACTGGGTATGGAACTGAAAGATGGCGATATAGCGATAAGGGGCAACTTCGCCACCATAAGGGACGGGAAAATCGTCGACAGGAGGGCCGGACGAATATCCACAGAGGAAAACAGGAGACTCATCTCCATTCTGAAGGACAGGATAAAGAAAGTGGAAGACGTGGATGTTATATGGGAAAGCGGTCTGGAACACAGGTTTGCGCTTATCCTGCGGGGAGAGGGACTGGGCGATATGGTGAACGATACGGACCCCCAGAAGGAAGGACTTCCTCCCCTGCCCCCTGAAGGAAAAGACGGGCCATCCCGCAAAACAGCCCGCATACTCAGGCAGATAGTGGATAAGGCTGCCGATATTCTGAAAGAAGAAGAGAAAGCCAACTCTATCCTTCTCAGAGGGATATCCCGTAAGCCGGAAATTCCATCCTTCGAAGAGAGATACGGGCTGAAATCTCTGGGACTGGCCAATTACCCAATGTACAAGGGCCTCGCCCGTCTCGTGGGTATGGATGTCCCGGAACTGGGATACGAATTCGAGAGTCTTATCCAGTACTATGAGGAGCACTTCGAAGAATACGATTTCTTCTTCATTCACTACAAATGGACGGACAAGGCAGGTGAAGACGGGGACTTCAACAAAAAGGTGAAATACATAGAGGAACTGGATGGATACATACCCCGGATAATGGAAAAGAACCCCCATGTGTTCATTTTCACCGGAGACCACTCTACCCCCGCCATGTGGAAGGGCCATTCCTGGCATCCCGTACCCATCCTCATAGTGGCGGAGAATGCCGGCGTGGATGATGCATGCAGATTGACTGAGAGGGAAGCCCGAAGGGGATATCTGGGACTCAGGAAGAGCAAAGAGATAATGCAGATAGCCCTTGCTCTGTCAGGGAGACTGAAGAAGTTCGGTGCGTAATTACATACCTTGTTGGTCGGGAAATGCCCTGTCCTTTAAACTTACCCGCATGATGAGGAAACTCCTGCTTGGAATCGTGGTTGCATTTGGAATTTATGCCTGCGGCGGTGGAAACCAGTCCGCCGGCGGTGGTGCTACCGAGCAGACACAGGAGACGAAGCAAGAGGCCAAGGCTGGTTCCTCCGGTGAAATAGTAATAGAGGATACCCTTTCCTGGATTGGACCCGAGGGTGTGCCTGTCAAGAGCGTGGAACTCGGTCCCCTCAATCAGGAACTGGCCAAGAAGGGGGCTGAACTCTTCAAACTCAAGTGCACCGCGTGCCACAAGATAGACCAGAGGTACGTGGGTCCTGCCCTCAAGGGAGTGACCAAGAGGAGGAACCCCGCCTGGATTATGAATCAGATTCTGGTTCCCGATTACATGATAGAGCACGACCCCATAACTCATAAACTCCTGGAAGAGTACCTGGCCAAGATGACCTTCCAGAATGTCACCGAAGAGGATGCCCGTGCTCTCCTGGAATACTTCAGGTGGATAGACGAGAAAGGAACCGAACCCTGATTATCCACCCTGCCCCGCAACCCCGCGGGGCTTTTGTTAATCAAACGTTAATCTTTAAACCTCAAATTTCCAAGCAGATTTCGGTGAATAAATACTTGACAGATACCCGCTCAACCCTTTAAACTTTGGTCGTTAACCAAATGTTAACTGAAAGAAACTGCACAGGAGGTGGGTTATGAGAGAACTTCTCAAGAAGTTCGCGTATGTAGGAACGGCCCTCGTTCTGGTGGGAGTGGCTGTAAACTCCTGCCAGAAGCAGGCCACCAAGAGCGGTATATCTGCTGATGTGGCCAAGCAGGTATATGTGCCGCCCGGAGAGTACGATGAGTTCTATGCATTCCTCTCCGGCGGATACAATGGCCAGATAGACGTGGTGGGTCTGCCTTCCGGTAGGCTCCTCCAGATAGTGCCCGTCTTCTCCGTCGATCCCCACAATGGATACGGATTCGACGAGGAGACGAAGGCGATGCTCATGACTTCTCACGGATTCATACCCTGGGATGACTCCCACCATCCCGAACTCTCCCAGACCGACGGTGTTCCCGATGGAAGGTGGGTATTCATAAACGCTAACAACACCACCAGGATGGCGAGAGTGGATCTGAGGACTTTCGAGACTGTGGAAATACTGGAAATCCCCCTCTCCGGTGGTAACCACGCTTCCACCTTCGTAACTCAGAATACCGAGTACGTGACCGCTGCTACCAGGTTCGCAGTCCCCATACCCCAGAAGGACATACCCATAGATGTCAAGAACTTCCAGGGAACCCTTACGTTCATCAAGGTCAATAACGATCCCAATTATGAGGGCAATGACAGGATGGAGATAGCCTTCCAGATTCTGGTTCCCGGATACGACTATGACCTGGCTCACTGCGGTAAGGGACCCTCTCATGGATGGTGCTTCTTCACATCCTATAACACCGAGCAGGCTTCCACCCTTCTGGAAATCAACGCCTCCCAGAAGGATAAGGACTACATCGCTGCTGTCAACTGGAAGGTGGCCGAGAAGTGTATCGCTGACGGCAAGTATAAGGAAGTGCCCGTCACTTACTACCACAACTACTACGACGACAAAACTCACATGGCTTATTCCAAGGTGGAGAAGAGCGTCAAGGTCATAGACCCCAAGGATTGTCCCGGTCTCATATACTTCCTGCCCACACCCAAGTCCCCGCATGGTGTTGACGTTGACCCCACTGGTGAGTACATAGTGGCCGGTGGTAAGCTGGCAACCGTTCTGCCCATACACTCCTTCTCCAAGATGATCAAGGCTATCGAAAACAAGGAGTTTGCTGGTGAGGACCACGGAATTCCCGTTCTCAAGTACGAAGCCATCAACTACTGTGAGGTTCCCAAGCCCTGTCTCGGACCTCTCCACAACGAGTTCGATGGAAGGGGCTACGTCTATACCTCCTGCTTCATCTCCTCTGAAGTTATCAAGACCGACCTGAAGACCTGTAAAGTGGTTGACAGGATACCCACCTACTACTCCGTTGGACACCTGATGATACCCGGTGGTGACTCCAGGAAGCCCTGGGGTAAGTACGTGCTGCCTATGAATAAGATAACCAAGGATAGGTTCCTGCCCACCGGACCCGAGCTGGCACACGCCGCACAGCTGATAGACATCACCGGCGAGAAGATGAGGATGCTCCTCGACTTCCCCACCATGGGTGAGCCCCACTACGCACAGGCTCTGCCTGCTGACCTCATAATGGATAAGGTCTGGAAGGTCTATCCTCTCGAGGAGAACAAGCATCCGTATGCCACTCTCAGCGAAGAGGATGCCAAGGTGGTCAGGAAGGGCAACGTGGTCCATGTCTACATGACCGCCATCAGGTCCCACTTCGTGCCTGACAACATCGAGGGTATAAGGGTCGGTGATACCGTTTACTTCCACGTCACCAACCTGGAGCAGGATTGGGATATTCCTCACGGATTTGCCATCTACGGTGCCCACACCTCCAACATCCTGATAATGCCCGGTCAGACCAAGACCATCCAGTGGATACCCAAGCACCCCGGCGTGTATCCCTTCTACTGCACCGACTTCTGCTCCGCTCTGCACCAGGAGATGCAGGGTTACGTGAGGGTGTCGCCCAGAGGTGCCAAGACCCAGCTCAGGTGGAGGGGCGGCGGAAGCGACTGGAAGACCGGATAATGCCTTCCTCTGGCGGGGATTCCCCCGCCTTTTTTAATCTCTCTTTCCACAATTCACTCTATAAACATCCCCTCGTTCTCCTTCCTATCATGGTGAGGTTATCAATTACTCTCCTGTGACCAGGTTTTTAAATTCCTTATAAAATCAGGGAGTTTTTAAAACAGTAAGGTACTTACTTTATACTTTTCTAAACGAAGGAGGTGGGACATGAAGAAAATAAGCAGGATACTGGTGGCGATAGCCTCTCTCCTGATTGGAGTTATATTCTTCACGCCTCTGTGGAAGATAGACCTCATCGCTCCCCAGTATCCAGAAGGCCTCAGCGTTCTTATATGGGTGAATAAAGTTCAGGGAATTCCCAAACTGGAAATCGTCAACGACCTCAACCACTACATCGGGATGCAGCCAATCGATCCGAATGCCATACCTGAATTGAAGTGGTTCTGGATCGTATTTCTGGCCTTCCTCATCTTCGGTCTCGTGGTGGCTGCTGTGGGAAGGAAGATACTCCTCTACCTGTGGTTCGGTCTCTATGCCCTTTTCGGCATCTATGCCCTCTACGTATTCTGGAAGTGGGAGTATAAGTACGGGCACAATCTGGACCCCCACGCACCCCTTCAGGTGGACCCCTTCCAGCCTCCCCTCGTGGGAGTTCTCAAGATGATGAACTTCACAGTAGTGGCATATCCACACGTGGGTGGTGCTGCCCTCATCCTTGCAGGTATCCTGGGTGCTGTCGCCGTTTTCCTGGAAATCAGAAACAAATAGTTCAGAGGGCCTTCGGGCCCTCTTTCCAAAACCCTATAAAATTTATGTCGGATTTTAAAAAGGAGGCCAATCCATGAAAAGGATAATCTTCGGTGCCCTGCTTGCTCTTCTGGCCGGATGCCAGAGCGGCCCGGAGCCCATCCACATCGGGGAAGACATGTGCGAATACTGCAAGATGATTATAACAGATAAGCGCTTTGGCTCCGAGGTCATAACGAAGAAGGGCAGGGTTTATAAGTTCGACAGCATCGAGTGCATGGCTGCTTACTATATGGAGAACGAAGCGGAGGTGGACAAACTTTACGCTCCCGATTTCTACAAGGCATCCGAAGCAAAGGGAACGGAATATCTGTTCGATGCCACGAAGGGCTATTACGTTATAGGAAGCGACCAGCCCAGTCCCATGGGCCTGGGAATAGTGGGCTTTTCCACGAAGGAATCTGCTGAGAAGTTCGTAAAGGAGCACGGCGGGACCATAAAGGACTGGGATGAAATAGTCCTGTACGTTAAGACAGAGTGGCAGGATAAAATCCACTCATCCAGCGGCCATGCTCACTAATATACTCATAGCGGGAACCGTAGTGGTCTGTCCGGACTGCGATGTCCGGGGGTTAAAGCAGGCAGTCTCCATCGCCCAGCCCTACGATACCATACTGATTAAAGAGGGTCACTATAAGGAAGATAGCATCATAGTGGATAAACCCGGCCTTGTCATAATGGGAGAGGGGGAAGCGGTAATCGATGCCAATCAAAAATGGGAAGCCATACTCGTAATTGCCGATAGTGTGACCGTCACAGGACTGACCATAATGAATGTTCCTGTCAGCTATATCCACGACCATGCTGCTCTGAAATTCGATGGTGTCAGTGGATGTCAGATTATAAACAATACATTCATCAATAACTTCTTCGCCATATACCTGGCCCACTCCGAGGGATGTCTGGTCAAGGACAACTACATAAAGAGCAACGCAAAAAGAGAAATGGCGGCAGGAAACGGCATACACGCCTGGTACTGCCACGACCTCTACATTACCGGAAATACGGTTATACAGCACAGGGATGGTATATACTTCGAATTCGTGGACAACAGTTTTATAGAGGGGAATTACAGCACGAAGAATCTCAGATACGGGCTGCACTTCATGTTCTCCGACAGGGATGTCTATTCCCACAACACCTTCGTGAATAACGGTGCCGGGACCGCGGTTATGTACTCCCGTCTCATAAGTCTTTACAACAACATATTCGAGAAGAACTGGGGTGGTGCTTCCTACGGTATTCTTCTGAAGGAGATATACGACTGCAAGATATACAACAACATATTCAGGGAGAACACTGTGGGCCTCTATATGGAAAACTGCAACAGAACCCCCATCGAGCACAACGATTTCATAGGAAACGGATGGGCCCTCAGGGTTATGGCCAACTCCCAGGACAATCTGGTTTCCATGAACAACTTCATAGACAACATGTTCGAGGTGGCCACCAACAGCCGCAGGAGTTTCAACAAGTTCAACAAGAACTACTGGAGCAAGTACAACGGATACGACCTGGACAGGGACGGAATAGGAGATATACCGTACAGGCCTGTGAGCCTCACCTCCTACCTCATAGAGAACTATGAAGCCATTTCCCTGATGATCGAGAGTTATTTCCTCAAACTGCTGGACCTCTTGGAGAAGATAGCACCATCCATAAATCCGGTCGGGCTCGTGGACAGGGAGCCCCTTATGGAGAGGGTAAAACATGATTAAGGTAGAGAATTTAAAGAAGAGATTTGGAAAACTTCAGGTGCTTCACGGTGTCAGCTTCGACACCGAGGATGGAAAGTGCACCGCTATAATGGGACCCAATGCTTCGGGTAAGACCACGACCATAAAGAGCATACTGGGTCTGGTTGTTCCCGATGAAGGCACCATAACGGTGAATGGTATGGATATACGGAAGGGATTCCAGTACAGGAATCTCATAGGTTATATGCCCCAGATTCCCACATTCCCCGAAAACATAACACCCAGGGAGCTGATAAACCTCACCATAAAGCTCAGGACTTACGAGAAGAATTACTCCCAGGAGCTGATAGAACTCTTCGAGATAGAAGAGCATCTGGATAAGCCCTTCTCCGCCCTCTCTGGAGGAACCAGACAGAAGGTGAATGCTGTTCTGGCCTTCATGTTCGATGTCCCCATCCTGATACTGGATGAGCCCACCGTGGGTCTGGACCCGGTTTCCAGCAGAAAGTTGAAGAATCTGATAAAGGAGAGGAAGCAGAAGGGGGTCGATGTCATAATCACATCCCACATAGTGAGCGAGATAGAACAGCTGGCGGATGATATGGTCTTCCTTCTCGAGGGTCAGGTCATATTCGAGGGCCCTGTTAAGGAAGCAATAGAGCAAACACAGGGGGAGGATTTAGAAGATGCAATTGCGAAACTTATCCAGCGGCAGCAAGCAGCTTAGTCTGTTCGAGCACTATATTAACGATATAGTCAGGGGAAAGTGGTTCATCGCATATACCGTTCTCCTGTTCGCTCTCATATACGCAGTTCTCATGTTCTCCTTCGAAACCTCTCAGGCCGTGGTAGGGGTCATGAATCTGGTCATATTCATCGTTCCGGCAGTAGGACTATTCTTCACATCCATGTACTACTACTCCAGAAGGGAATTCATGGAATTCATCCTGTCCCAGCCTGTAAGCAGGACTTTCGTTTACTTCAGCTTCTACATGGCCATGACCCTTGCCATGATTTTCTCCTTCATACTGGGTGTATCCGTTCCCATGTTCATACAGGGTTTCATCCCGGAGGCCATAAAGATGTCCCTGTGGGGAGTCCTCCTCAATATGATATTCGTTGCCATATCCCTGATGGTCTCCGTTCTAACGGATGACAGGGTCAGGGGGCTGGGAACTGTACTCCTCCTATGGTTCTTCTTCACCATATTCTACGATGCCGTTCTGACAGCGGTTATCATCTACTTCCGGGATTATCCCATAGAGAAATTCATCCCCTTCGTGATAGCCATAAACCCCGTGGATGACTTTCGCATAAGCACGCTCCTGAGCACCAACATCGCCGCCATGCTCGGTTATTCGGGAGCGGTGATAAAGCACTTCTTCGGAAGGTTCTTCGGAGTTCTCTACGTCACATTTCTTCAGTCCCTGTGGGTCATAGTTCCATTCCTGGTGGGTCTCTGGAAGTTCAGGAAGAAGGACTTCTGATATCCTGGGGCCCTTCGGGCCCTTAAAATTTTTTCATGGAATTCAGAGAGATAAACAGGGCTTTCTTCAATATAGGCAATGAGCCAACCGCCATAGAAATCAATGCGAAAGCGAAGGCGTTGAAGGCAGAAGGTCATCCAGTCATATCCCTTGCCGTGGGGGAGCCGGATTTTCCAACTCCGGAGGGTATAAAGGAGGCTCTGTACAGAGCAGTTAAGGAAAACAGGACATTTTACCCCAATCCCCGGGGAGTTCCCGAATTGAGGGATGCCATAGCGGCATACGAGGCCAGCCGCAAGAATATGCCCATCAGTTCCAATCAGATTCTCGTGACGGTGGGAGGAAAGCCCATAATACCCTATACCATGTATCTCCTCACCAATCCGGGGGACGAGGTTGTACTCCTGGAGCCATATTATCTGGCTTACCCCTACTGGGTAAAGGTTTTCAACCTTAAACTGAAGGTGGTACGGCTCAACGAAGATGGAACCATACCCTTCGACGCCCTCAGGGCCAGCATAACGGATAGAACCAGACTTCTAATCATCAACTATCCCAGCAATCCCACCGGAGCCATGCTCACCCATGAGGACATGTCCCGTCTACTGCTTCTTCTGGACGAATTCCCCTCCCTTTATATCCTTTCGGATGAGGTGTATTCGAGAATCATATACGAAGGGGAGCACATAAGTCCCCTGCCCCACAGCCCCGACAGAATCATACTCCTGGAAAGTTTCTCCAAGACATTTTCCATGACCGGATGGCGCCTGGGATATGGAATCTATCCGGAGTGGATGCTCGAATATCTGGTAAAGTATAACTCCAATCTCCTTACCGGTCCGGCCACATTCGTCCAGTATGCGGGAATAACCGCCCTGACGGACCCCGGTGTCCAGAGGGATGTGGAGAACATGGTAAAGGAATTCAGGAGAAGAAGGGATTACGTGGGCCAGAGGCTGGAAAAGATGGGCTTCAAATTCCACAAACCCAGCGGTGCCTTTTACTACTTCATAGATGTGGGCATGGATGGGATGGAGTTTTCCAGGAAGTTCCTGGAGGAAAAATTCGTGGCTGTAACACCCGGCATCATATTCGGACCCTCATTCGGGAATTACGTGCGCATATCCTTTGCCAGTTCCATGGATAATCTGGAAGAGGCTATGGACAGGCTGGAGGATTTCCTTAAATGATTCTCATTGGCATCACGGGAAATGCCGGCTCCGGAAAAACTACTGCTGCAAGGGTTTTTGAGAAACACGGCTTCTATGTCATAGACGCTGATAAAGTGGTTCATAAATTGCTGGAGAGTCAGGAAGTGAAGGATTTCATAAGGTGGGAATTCGGAGTGGAATATGCAGAGGACAGGAAGAAACTGAGCAGGCTCCTGTTCGAAAATCCGCATCTCATGGACATATACGAGAAATTCATACGCAGGAAAGTCATACAGGCCCTGGAAGAGGAGATAAAGAGGGCTCCCTCCGACATGATAGTGATAGATGCTGCCCTGATTCACGAATACGGTCTGGAGTACATGTTCGATAAGCTGATTACCATAGTGGCGGACAGGGAAAGGATGATAGAAAGACTGATGAAAAGGGGATACTCCAGGGAACATGCCGAAAAGATACTGGAGAGGCAGATTCCTCAGGAGGAAAAAGCCCGACGCAGCGATATAGTCATAGAGAATAATGGGACCATAGAAGAATTGCAGAAGAAGGTGGAGCAGGTCATTCGTCAGATTCTATCATGAATTTCGTGTATCTCAGGCAGGTGGAGGACCTGGACCTGGAAATCCTCATGAAGATGGCCAACCATCTGAATCTTCAGAATGGAACTCTGCTGATGCTCTCCCCCACCCGCTCCCCGCTCATACTACATCGTCCCTACAGTTCATTTATATACGATTACGACAGAGCAGTCATAACAGATGCTCCCATTTACGAAAGGGAAGGTATATGGATGGTATTCAGGGGACTGGACGATCCGCAGGGGGTGATGGATGCATATCTCAAACGGGGTCCGGAATCCCTCGCCCTATTCAACAGAACCATGTTTGCACTCCTGTGGGACGACAGGAGGAAGGAGATGATATTCGTCGGGAACTTTTACTCGTACAGGGATGAAATTGGAGAAAACTTCTCCATGGCCACCAATCCGGTGGTCTTCTATAGGACCTTCCATTTCGTCAGAGACAACCTCTCGGAGATAGTCAACTCCATCGTGCTTTCGGGAAAGAGAATCCCCATGAATCCATGGACCATCAGCACGAAGAAACGCATGGCCGTGAGGAGATGCTCCCTCAACCATCCTGTGATTTACGATGAGATGACACCGCAGGAATACTTTTCCATCCCCCACCTGAAGGATGAATCTCCGTTCGTTCCCACCAGAACATATCTCGCAGAGTACATCCTGAAGAGAAAACTTTCGTCTGCTCCCCTGAATGGGAAATTCTATAGAATTCATGTTCCCTTGAAATGCTATCTGAAGGCAGGGATATCACCCCTGTCCCTGATTCTGTCCAGAAAGAAGGCCTGGAGGAAGTTTGCCTACAGTAAGAGTCTGGAATTCATTGCATCGTTGCCCTTCTGATTTTCCTTCAATCG
>WGAQ01000122.1 GCA_015494735.1 Caldifarciminota bacterium
GGGGTCTGTTGGGAAGGAAGTATTTGTTCATAATCATGTCATGCTTGAAGGAGAAGGGCATGGCTTCTATGATGCGGTTTTCGATTTCCACGAGGGTGGGAAGGTCGTAGAAATTCTGTGCCATTTTCAATAGGTTCTCGATTTTCTCTCTGGTATCTCCGGGAAACAGGTCGAATTCCCAGGGCAGGAGTCTTTCGGATGTGAATTCCCGCACCACTTTCAGAAGGTTCACATCTTCTATGTTCAGGTCGTTGATGAACTTGTGATAGTCCTGCACATCGACGAATTTCCTTTTGGCTTTCTTTAGGGTGGGAATTACGGTGCAACGGCAGTATATTTATGATTTTTCTTGCCCTTCGACATGCGGTCTTTAAAATTGATTCATGCTCGAAAAATTTGCCCGATTACTCGTGGATTACTGTGTGGAAGTTAAGGAAGGGGATTTGGTCTCTATAGATGCCGGTCTGGAAGCAGCGCCACTCGTCAGAGAACTGGTCAGGGAAGTAATTATCAGAAAGGCACGTCCCATCTATAACCTTTCCCTGGATGAGACGGGGGAATATGTCTTCAGATACCTGAGTGCGGAGGAAATAGCCCGCCTGTATAAGCCGAATGACATCTCATGGGCGTTAATAAATACGCCGAATAAGAAGATAGACATCGGCTCTTCGTATAATACGCGGGCATATTCATCGATAGACCCTGCCAGACTTGCGGCTTTCAATCAGGCATATAAACCCATATCCGACAGGTTTATGGAAAGGCTTTCATCGGGAGACCTGAAATGGGTTTTCACCCACTATCCGAACCATGCCGATGCACAGGAGGCGGGGATGCCTTCCACCGAATACAGGGAATTCGTCTTCAGGGCAATGAAACTTCATGAAAAGGACCCCGTGAGGGCATGGAAGAGACTCCGCAGGGAACTGCGCAGATATAAGAAATTGCTGGATAAGATAGAAACCCTTGAGATTGAATCCCCCCAGGCGCATATAAAGATGTCCGTTAAGGGGAGAAAATGGATCGTGGATGGTGGGGAGATGAACATGCCGGGTGGAGAGGTTTTCACCAGTCCGGTGGAGGATTCGGTGGAGGGGTGGGTGAAGTTCACGTATCCGCTTGTGTATTTCAATAACGTGGTTTCGGGTGTTGAGTTCAGATTCGAAGGGGGGAGGATAGTGGAATTCGATGCGGAAGAGGGGAAGGAACTTCTAAAAAGGATTCTCAGCATAGACGAGGGGGCGTCGAGACTGGGTGAAGTGGCTTTCGGCCTCAATTACGACATAGACAGATTCATAAAGAATGCCCTCTTCGATGAGAAGATAGGGGGGACGATGCACATGGCGATTGGAAAGGGTTTCGAAGAGGCGGGCGGAAAGAACGATTCTGCAATCCATATAGACATGGTGTTCGATATGAAGGAGGGGCGTGTCAAAGCGGATGGAAACATCATATACGAGGATGGAAAATTCGTAATCTGAAGGATCCGGGAGTCCGGACTGGAAATCGAATATCCTCAGAGGTCTGATTAATACGGGCCGGTTTATAATTTGCCCCTTCCATGCAGTGGATACCCGTGGTCATTTACCTGTCCATACTGGTCCTGTATATTGCAGTTTTCATCCTCTTTCACAGGAGCGTCCTGCGTAAATTCTCCAACATCAGGGAAATCGTGAAGAATTTCAATCTACTGATGAATCTGGTCTTTCTGTTCCTCATCTATAAGGTCAGCGCCCACGTTTTGAATTTCCAGCCCGTTATCGATAAACTTTCGAAGACATACATTGTTCAGACGGAACTCGTTTCCATATCCGTTATGTCGCTCATATCCGGAATATACGGTCTTCTCCTCGTCTATTACGCGGTGGAATTCTTCAAATATCTGGTCTATCATTACTATCTCCGGCAGGGGAACGAGGTGACCGCAGGCTTCATGAAATCCCTGATTTCCAATGTGGGAATCCTTCTGGTTGCCCTTGCATTCATGTCAGGTCTGGGCATATCGTGGAAGGTCATGGTCCCTCTGCTGAGCGCCCTCGGTATAGGAGTGGGATTCGGTCTGCAAACCATATTCAACAACTATGCCAGCGGATTCATCCTTCTCCTGAGCAGAAAGGTGAAGGTGGGAGATATAGTGGAGCTGGAAGGCAATGCGGGATATTCGATTGGAAATACGAGTAACACCATATACGGAAAGGTGGTGAGTGTGGATTTTCTGAGCACCATAATAAGGACTCTCGACGGGATAGAGATTTCCGTTCCCAATTCCGAGTTCATATCGGGGAAGATAATCAACTACACCCTTTCCGACCCCTACGTCAGGGTGAGGGTGCCCGTTCCCGTATCTTACGATTCGGACCCCGATAAGGTGCGGGAGATTCTCATGGAGGTGGCGAAGGAGGTGGAGGGGGCTGTCCTGGATATGCCCGGAAAGGAACCGGAGGTGTGGTTCTTCGAACTCGGAAGCAGTGCATTGATATTCTATCTCGTCCTGTGGGTTGACCTGCGCAAACTGGTACGTGTTCGATTCATCAGAAGTCAGGTGTATTACTCCGCATGGAAGAAGCTGAAAGAGGCGGGGATAGAAGTCCCATACACCCAGCTGGACCTGCATTTCAGAAATCCGCTCGATATCCGGATGGAGAAGCCTTAAATTCATCTCCCTTATATGGAGATTCCCGGTGGAAAGGGATTTCGCTGGTCTTTCACAGGTGATTCGACCCCTGTCCCATCTCTCAATCGCCTCCACCTGAAGTCCGTGTCAAAGCCCTGCCGCCCTTAACGATGCCTTCCACGAACCCTGCCCGGATTCCCGTAGGAAGATGGATTTCGGAGATGGAGTAATAATTTCCTTGCGGTTGTATAATTTTCGCCATGTTGGAACTCATAGTGGCATCGCTCGTTTCTTACAGGGAGCCTATACGTCCCTATAAGGAGAAATACCTGTCTGCCAATAACCCATACGTTCAGATAGACAGACTTTATTACCAGGGTAAATTTTCCGAATCTGCCAGCATGTACGAAAGAGAGATGGCCAAGGCCTACACCGACAGGCAGAAGATACTCACCTTCCATGGATATGCATGGTCCATAATAGGATTGGGCAGATTTCTGGAAGCCATAGACTACTTCGAAAGGGCATCCGTCCTCGTGCGGGAGCCGGATGACGCACTGGAAAATAAACTTGGAATTGCATTTGCCCGCTACTTCAGGGGAGATTATCAGAAGGCGCTTCAGGTTATAGCCCTTGCCCGCATGTACGAGGGTGCAGGGGCGGATGGTAAGGCCGCTCTGGAATTCCTGGAGGCGGCTGTTTACTGGGAACTGGGAGACAGGAGGAAGGCGGAGGAAAGAATCAAGGATGCTTTCAGGAAATATCCCCGGACTTATTATGCGCAGAAGGGTCTGCTTGCCCTTGCCAATGCTTATATGGCTTCCGGTGCGTACGATAAGGCCGTGGAATATCTCCGTATGGTTCTGGAGAAGGCCACTGACGATGATATTATAGCACAGGCATCTGTCTCTCTTTACGACTATTACATAAAGCAGGGAGAGGTGGACAGGGCTATAGAAGTGCTGAGCGATGTTCTGAAGTATTCGAAGGACGAGAGATTGCGTCAGTGGGCCGAGGCCAAAATTGCAGAACTGGCTCAGGAATATCAGTCCCGTCTTATAACTAATGATGAGCTTCTCAGGAACAGCAGGACTGCTGCGGTTTACGTTCTGTATAATCCGGGTGTTCGAATGTATAAGGCGCAGGACTATTTTGCCGCCAAACCCCTTCTGGAAAAGTTCATCAAATTCTATCCCGATGATACCCTGTCTGCCCGTGCTGCCGTTGCCCTTGCGAAGATTTACATCGAGGAAGGGAATCATGCCAAAGCGATAGATATACTGAACACCGTGAACATGGATAAACTGCCGTCAGATGTGAGGAACGATGCCTATTACTTCTATGCCATATCCGCTCTCGCTCTGGGCGATTATTCCAATGCTGCCCGATACCTTTCTCGCCTTTTGAATGACCCGGACTACGGGAAACTGGCTCAGGAAAAGTTGACCAAACTGGTCATGGCCCATCCTGAATATGCCGACTATCTCCCCCAGGATAATCCCGTGTATTCATACGTTAAGGCTGTGGATGCTCTGAAGAAGGGGGATACGCTGACCGCTATCTCCTATCTCGAGAAATACCTTCAGAGCAATCCGTCCGGGAAGGAGGATGTTCTCCTGACCCTCATAGACCTCTCCTACAAGAAGAAGGACTACAGTAAGAGCCTCAAATATTCGAGGGAGTATCTGGATGAAGGATATACCTCCAAGAAGGATGTGATACTCTTCGTGGCTGGAGCATCTGCATATCAGATGGGTTATCCGGGAGAGGCTCTCCAGTACTGGGACCGTCTCCTTTACGAATTCCCCGACAGTCCCATGGCCCAGAAGGCCCTTGCATTTGCCAGGCAGATTCTCTCCGAAAAGCCTGAACTGTTCGCTCTGGACCTCAAAAGCCCTGCCCTTCTTAAGGTGAAGAAGTATAGCAGAATTTACGACCTCTACAGGCGCAAGGAGTATCAGAAGGTAATCGAAATGCTGGCGGGTGATGATTCCCAGGAAGCCCTCAGACTCAAGGGGCTGGCTTATCTGGGGCTGAAGGATTACAGAAAGGCATATCAATTACTATCCATGGTTCAGGAGACCCCTGAGATTGCCTTTTTCAAGGGGGAGGCACTTCTTGGATTGAAAAAGTACAGGGAGGCTTACAGGATGTACCAGAAGGCTTTGCAATCCCAGAATCCCAGGGTTCAGGAGCTTGCCAGTCAGAGGATTCAACTGCTGGAATCCAGAGGGATAAAGGGATAGAACCATGAGAGCCAGGACCAGAAAACTCATAGAGGATTTCAGGAGAGGGAATGTGAAGGCCCTCTCCCGCCTGATAACTTACATAGAGAACTGGATAGAGGCCGAAGATATTTTGTCCGAATTCTACTCGAGCATAGGGAAAGCCCACAGGGTGGGGTTTACGGGACCACCGGGAGCCGGGAAATCCACTCTTCTCAACAGGATAGCCCTTGAGATGAAGCGGAGGGGTATGAATCCATCCATATTGGCAGTGGACCCCACCTCACCCTTCTCCGGAGGGGCGCTCCTGGGAGACAGGTTTCGCATGATGGATGCTTCCAACAGCGGTGTATTCATAAGGAGTATGGCTTCTCGTGGGAGTCTGGGGGGGATAGCGAGAACCACTGTATTCGTTGCGGATCTTATGGATGCTTTTGGATTCGACCCCATTCTTATAGAGACGGTCGGGGTCGGACAGATAGAACTGGATATTATGAGGGCTTCGGATACGGTGGTGGTGGTTCTGGTTCCTGAATCGGGGGATGGCATACAGGCCATGAAGGCAGGGTTGATGGAAATAGGTGATATATTCGTGGTCAACAAGGGAGACAGGCCCGGGGCAGACAGGTTCGTGATGGATGTAGAGATGACGCTTCAGCTGGGAGAGAGCCTGAAGGACAGGGACTGGAGTCCGCCTGTAATAAAGGCATCTGCTCTCAAGGACGAGGGCATATCCGAGATAGTGGATGCCATAGAGAGGCACAGGAAGTATCTTAAGGAAAAGGGGAAATTCGACGAAAACAGGGTTCGCAGGTACAGGGAGGAGATAGAAGAACTGGTGAAGCAGAAACTGTGGGAGAAATTCCTGAAGGGATTGAATCTGGATGAGGAAATCGAAAGGGCTTACAGGGAGGGGAAGAGTCCTTACGTGGTGGTGAAGGAAGTCGTGGGAGATTGATTCACACTTCGAGAGTGAAATCCGGCCTGAAGTCCTTCACGGGGGAAAAGGCGTATCCCAGTTGATTGGACACGATTCTGGTGTTGCATATAGTGTAATCGTTCACGCTGTGGGTATGCCCGTGTATCCACAGAGTTATGTTTTCGTGTCTGCAGATGAAATCCTCGAGGTCGGAGGCGAATGCAGAGGAGAGATACCTCTGTTCGTATCCCCCTGATAGGTAAGCATCGTCTATGGACCTGATGCTGGGAGCATGATGAGTAATCACGACCACCTTCTTTCCCTTCGCTTCGTTCAATGCCTTTTCCAGATAGGCCACGCTTTCTCTGTGCATTTTTATGAATGTGGACGGTTTCAAAGTTTCCCCTGAATCCTCCATTATCTTCCTGAAGTCCATCAGATACCTTTTTACCACGACGCTCACTATGTCCGGATGCCCCGTCAGGCTCAGGTCTGTCCACAGGGTGCTGCCCACGAAAACCACACCATTTATTTCCACCAAATCGTTGTTCAGGACGTAAAGACTGGGCACTCTTCTGGCCCTTTCTATGAGGGATTTTTCCAGTTCTCCGATTCTGTGTCCGTAGAATTCGTGATTTCCGGGAACGAATATTTTAGGTCTATCCTCTGGAAAGTTCTCACCTATGAACTCAATACATCTGGAGCCCATATGGATATCGCCGGCCAGTATTATAACATCCGAACCGGTTTCATGATACTTAAAAGGGGGAACACCTTCCCAGAATTCCGCATGTAAATCACTGATAATGTGGAGTTTCATTTCTTTTGGCCCAAATTTTAAGGCAAATTCTGTAGGGTGCTTTTATAATTTTTAAATGCAGAAACTTCGTTTTAAATTGAAAATAATCACTCCTATGTTTCTCGGTGGTGTGGAGCATCTCGTCGCAGAGACGAGACCGGCTTCCATGATGGGTATTCTCAGATACTGGTATCGAATATTGATTGCCAATAAGTATGCATCCGATTACGGTATAAATTCTCCACGGGACTGGGAAGATTACGAGAAGTGGGCTCTTAATAAACATGAAGGAAAGACGCTATGGGAAAGGGTTTATGAGGATGAGGGAAAATTGTTCGGAACGCAGGAGAGAGCTGGAAAGGTCAGGATAAGGATGGATTATATAATGAGGAGGTTGAGTTCCAGCGATGTGAGAAAATGGACTGATGGAGAATTTGCAAAAAAGGTTTCTTATATAGGCTATGGTCCCATCCTTTATGTGAATCTATCCAAGGATAGATACAGGCATCTAAGAAATCTGTATCCCGGAAATGGTTTTGGACCTGTTCGCGGCTTCTTCACATCGGATTCCAGACTTACGGAGCCTGTAAAGGTCTTAAAGGATATAGGAGTGGATTTCATCGTGGATGACGAGACCATTTCCGATAAACTTATCGGTCTTCTCTGGTTCGTTTCCATGTTCGGCTCCCTTGGTTCCCGCTCCCGAAAGGGATGGGGCTCCTTTCACCTGATTCCGGAAGGTGATAAACATGGCCTTAAATCGTGGGAATTCGATGAGCAGTCCTTTAAGGAAGATTTCGAGAAGGCATGGAAGAAGTTGTCGGGAAATCACAGTTCCACCGTTGGAAATATAGAGGTATACTTTGCCGGGAATGTGATTGGTCCTGAGAGTTTTAACGGGACTTACCGGAGTTATTTCTTCCCCAATCCCAGAAATTATCGCATTCCCCGTAATATTATGGAGAGAATTTACTTCGGGCTTCCCAGAGGAAAATATAAGGAAAGGCGTGGTAGCCCAGTCCATTTCAAACTTTTGAAAAGGGGTCTATTGATTATTAGAAAACTGGAACCATTCCATGAGAATAGCCGGATACAACCTGTCCCCAGAAGTTTCAATCTATTTTTAAATTCTCTGGGTTCGTATAAGCAGATTTATTAGAAGGAGGTTTAATTATGGCGGATGGGCAGAAGAATGGAGTTTTAATCTTCACTTTTTCTCCGGTTCAGGGTTTTATAGAGGCTTCTCGAAGGACCA
>WGAQ01000123.1 GCA_015494735.1 Caldifarciminota bacterium
CCCTTTTCGACCAGATACTTCACCACTTTGAAATGGCCCATAGCAGCTGCCCAGTGCAGGGGAGTTCCCCCTTCGCCGCTCCTCACATCCAGACTGACCCCCTGCTCTATTAGAGCCTTTACCGTTCTGAGATTTCCCAGAAGTGCTGCTTTGATTAGCCCCTCTTCCAGAACTTTATCCATAGCAAAAATTATAAAATCCACCTCACCTGACGAACACCAGTTTCTCCGACTTTACCCTCCCATCCATGACCTTCCCCACGCCGAGAAATTTCCCATCCGAATAAACCATTGCGTATTTCCCTTCCAGTTCATCCAGAAATTCCGCTTCTTCCGGCTGAACCACCCCGCCGTTTATGTAGATTTTGACGAATCGCCTGTCTATGGTGAGTTTCGGAAGGAATCTGCTTAGGACTTCTTCTATCGGTGTGATTTCCACTTCCTCCTCCAGGGAGCGGGCTTCCTCCACAGTGAAAGGTCCGATAGCAGTTCTGACCAGAATACGTATGATGCCGTATGTGCCCAGTTCCCCTGCCACATCCCTCGCAAAACTCCTGACGAAGAATCCCGTGCTCACCCTCAGGAGTATGGAGAATTCGTTCTCCTCCTCGTTGATGTTTAAGAGCTGGTATTCGTATAGTTCTACCTCTTTGGGTTTCAGTTCGAATTCCTCTCCCCTGCGGGCCAGAGCGTAAGCCCGCTGTCCTTTTACCCTTCTGGCACTGAATTTCGGAGGAACCTGCATAATCTTCCCCCGGAACTTCTCCAGGACTCTTTCCAGTTCTTCCCTCTTGAGGCGAAATTCCGGGTCTCTGGCAGTTTCCTTCCCCTCTATGTCCAGCGTATCTGTTTCTATTCCCAGTTTTATCGTGGCTATGTACTCCTTGGGCAGATGATGAAAGAACTCTATGAACTTGGTGGCCCTGCCGACGGCCACTATCAGGAGACCGGTTGCAATAGGGTCCAGGGTCCCCGTGTGGCCCATCCTGGCCTGAATATGCTTTTTGAGTTTTCTTATAACATCGTATGAGGTGATTCCCGGAGGCTTGTTGATGAATATGAATCCGGGCTGAATCATTCAGGGCAAAATTTTACTGTCGAAAGGTCGTTTCCCCTCTTACTCGGACCCTCTCCTCCAATAGAACCGGCTCAGAAGTCGAAACTCACCTGCAGCACCGGGGTTTCTACTTTTCCCTTCATCACAGGCAGGAGAGGATTGAAACTGACGCTCAGGTGGTGTTCTTCGAGGAAGGAGAGACTTATCTCCCTTCGGGCGAAGGTCCTGTAGGTGAGGTAGGTGAGAGATGCATCGGTTATGAGGAACAGGGTGGGGTAGACCTTGAAGTATGCTTCCCCGCCCACCAGTGCCCCTATTCCCATCAAGAGTGCGTTGGCCATGTACGGGGCCAGATAGGTGGCTATGGCGGCGCCGGTGGAAAGGTCGTACCTTCTGGAGAGCAACAGTCCGGTGTAGTATCCTGCGGCATATCCCACCAGGGAGGAAGCGGCATAGAGCCTGCTGCTGCTCGATTCACCCCGCAGATTGTCCGCTGTCAGGAGGATAAGGGGTAGGGCTTCGGCACCTATGGAGGCAGCCCTCAACTCGAAGAGGGCATCCCCGTGGGTCAGATGCATGTCATTCCTGGAGAGGTAAAGGGCTCCGTATCCTTCGACGAGGGAAAGGAGGGACGAGAGGCTCCTGTGGATCCGGGAGTCCTTCCCTGTATCTATGTTCAAAAGGGCTGTTACCGTGTAATACTGGTAATAACCGTAGAGAGCGTGGTTCAGCTGTCTCTGAAACGGGGCAGAAGGAAGGTTATATCTCTGACCCACGAAGTAGTTTCCAGTGTTGAGCAGAGCGCTGGAAGGAAATATGGCCCGGGCATCATCGAATATCATCCCCCCGTACACGGCCCCCAGGACACCGCCCACCAGAGAGCCGTAGGCCGCGCCGTCGGTGACCCTTTCCCTGGAGGACAGGAAATAGGTCAGGGTCATCCAGGTGGGTATTATGAGGGAGCCAGCGGCGATTGCGGTTTCATTCTGCGCATCGAGAAATACGGGGAATGACCAGGAGTATATACCTGTGGCCAGGAGGAACTGGTTAATCAGGAATAGGGGACGGGCATTTCCTGTTATGTAATGGAAGGGGGGCTCCTTCATCAGGTTTTGAAATTGACCCTTCGTGATGATGTGCACCTCCTTATAGCCCTCGTACCAGCCCTCCACCCAGTAGGTTGTATCCCTCTTGAAGATGAAAATCCTCTCCGGAACCCTGTCGAATAACCTGACCACCTTTGATTCCATATCCCTTCCGCCCTTTATCTGTTCCAGTTTTATAACCAACTGACTGTCAACCTGAAACATTAGAGTCCAGAGCATGGTGAGCAAATTATAAATCCCCGGAGAAAAACCACATCGACCCGGATGAGGGAAGGCATAACGCACAGTCGATTGCATATGGGGGATTGCAAAACCGAGCCCCTTCCACTTCGGGTATTCCCCATCCCTTTAAAATTCCTCTGACCATGAAACTCAGGGAAGTTAATCCGGATTTCGTATTCTGGGGAACCCTTTGGGGTCTTTCGGAAATCTTCGTATGGAAACTCCTGGGTCTCCTGCATGTGTCCATGAAGGCTCCCGTAATGGCTGCCGTGGCCCTTTTCTTTCTTGCTGCTTCTTCTGAAGGGAAACCCATGAAAGCCCTTTATACTTCTGTGGTAGCCATATCCATAAAGGTGTTCGCTGGGGTTTACTTCTTCTGTTCCGTATGGGCTGTTCTTTCTCTTGCAATTTCCTGGGAGATTTTCAGGCCCTTTGCAGTTCGCTCCGGGCGTTTCAGCCCTGTTCTATATGCCCTTTCTGCTCCGCTGGGCATGTTATTTTTTATCCTCTACCGGAATCCCGAACCTCTTGCCATAATCACATATGCGGGTATTAATGGGGCCGTTGCCTTTTTATTGTCCATTCCCGCAGTTTATCTGGGATTCAGGGCTGGAAAGCGGGTGAATCTCTCACCCATGACCGTGGGGACTGTATATGTAATAGCGGTCGTAACTGTTGTAATCTACGGCTGGGTTCTGAAGGGATAGTTATCGAATGCATATGAATTCGATGGTCTCATCGTTGATTGGTGATGTACTGGAACTCACTATCTGGTATCCCGAAATCGAGTTGTAGTATATGCCCATGTACCTGATGGGACCATTGACCACCAGCTCTGTGGAAACCACCGGATTGTTATTGTCGTTTCCTGTGCAATCCACCATTCCCGATACGCACGTGTAAATGACTTCCTCCAGATTTGCCACCCTCCAGTCGGAATATCCGTTATACGATAGATTCCTGCAGTGCATCACCATATCGATGTAATCTCCTGTTATCTGCTGTTTCACAGCCATCCTGATGCTCTCTCCGTATCCCACCGTGCTTATGCCCACCGAATCGGGTCTGGAGCTGTTTATGATTATGCTGCCATCGGGAGAGTATATGTGTGATATTACATTCTTCCCTCCTTCCATCCATACGTTGGGTTTCGGTGCCTCTTCTCTGGATTCGTTGTTACTGTGCACAATTTCTACATCAGTTTTTCCCACCGTACTACCCGTTTCCTGCACAATGTAAAGCATTAATACGTATGCTGTCATGCTTCAAATTTTAATTCGATTAAGTTATTGATTGCAAACTACTTAACACATGATGCGATTTCGATGCAGGATTTCCTATACTGGATAATCGTTTAACGTTTCGAACATCTTATAAAGTGTGCGTGCGCCCCCCGAAATGCGTATAAAATTTAGTCACCATGAACCTGAGCGAGAAGGAAATCTTCGAATATCACAGGAAACCCAAGCCGGGTAAGATAGAAATCAGGCCTTCCAAACCTTTAAAGACCCAGAGGGACCTTTCCATCGCTTACACGCCCGGAGTGGCAAAAGTGGTCCTTGCCATCGAGGAGAATCCGGAGAATGCGTACGAGTACACTGCAAAGTCGAATCTGGTGGCTGTTATCTCCAACGGTACTGCCATTCTGGGGCTGGGAGACAGGGGTGCCCTGGCGTCCAAACCGGTTATGGAGGGGAAGGCTGTACTCTTCAAGAACTTTGCCGATATAGATGCCATAGATATCGAGGTGGAGGAGAAGGACCCGGACCGCTTCATCCATGTGGTGAGGAGCATCGCACCCACCTTCGGCGGCATAAATCTGGAGGACATAAAGGCTCCCGACTGCTTCTACATAGAGGAGAAACTGGTGGAGATGCTGGACATTCCCGTATTCCACGATGACCAGCACGGGACCGCCATAATTACCCTCGCAGCCCTCATAAATGCCCTCGAACTTCAGGACAAAAAGATAGAGGATGTGAAAATCGTCATAGTTGGGGCGGGTGCAGCGGGTATAGCCATAGGGAGGCTCCTGCGCAGATACGGAGCCCGCAACATCCTCCTTCTGGACAGCAAGGGAGTTATATACAGGGGTCGTAAGGAGAGGATGAATCCGTATAAGGAAGAATTTGCCGTGGATACGGATGCCCGGACCCTGGACGATGCCATGAAGGGGGCGGATGTGTTCATCGGTGTCTCCGTTGCCAATCTGCTGAACGAAGAGCATCTCAGGTCCATGGCCGACCGTCCCATAATCTTCGCTCTGGCCAATCCCGACCCGGAGGTGGATTACTATACGGCCCTCCAGGTGAGGCCCGATGCCATTGTGGCCACCGGAAGGAGCGATTTCCCCAATCAGGTGAACAATCTCCTGGGCTTTCCCTACATCTTCAGGGGGGCCCTCGATGTTAGGGCGAGGGTGGTTAACGATGAAATGAAGATTGCTGCTGCGGAAGCCCTCGCGGAACTTGCCCGTCAGGAGGTGACGGAGGAAACCCTCAGGGCTTATGGGGTGGAGAAGCTGGTCTTCGGAAAGGAATACATAATTCCCAAGCCTCTGGACCCGAGAATCATCTACTGGGTGGCTCCTGCTGTCGCAAAGGCGGCCATAGAGAGCGGAGTTGCCCGCAGAATCATAGACATAGAGCAGTACAGGGAATCCCTGAAGGACAAGTTCTCCCCCACCTTCCGCTTCATGAGGTATGTCATAAGCAAGGCCAAATCCGAACCCAAGACCATTGTATATCCGGAGGGGGAGGACGAGCGCGTTATCAGGGCTGCATCCCACGTGGTCAACGAGGGGATTGCCCGGGTGGTGCTGGTGGGGCAGGAGGATGTTATAGAGAGGAAGATTCGGGAATATGGAATCACCTTCGCCCATCCGCCCCGCATAGTCAACCCCCGTACCTTCGACAGAATTCACGAATATACCGATACCCTTTACAGGATTCGTCAGCGCAGGGGTTTCACATGGTACGAGGTCTCCAGAATCATCTATCATCCCATCATGTTCTCCCTGGTGATGCTGGCGAGGGACGAGGTGGATGCCTTCGTGGGAGGAGTTACCTACAACTATTCCGATATTCTGCGGCGCGTTCTTCAGGTTATAGGTAAGCGTCCTGAATACAGGAAGGTGGCCGGTGCATACATCCTCATCATAAAGCGCAAGCTGTACATGATAGCAGATGCAACGGTTAATGCGGACCTCGATGCGGAGGACCTGGCAGACATCGCCTACATGTCCTACATAAAGGCCAAGAGATATGGCATTAAGCCCAGAATCGCCTTTATCTCCTTCTCCAACTTCGGCAGTTCGAAGCATCCGGAGGCGGTGAAGGCCCGGAGAGCATTCGAAATCCTCTCATCCCGCCATCCGGAAATACTGGCCGATGGGGAGATGCAGGCGGATGTGGCTGTGGATGTGGATTTGCTCAACCATCTGTATCCATTCAGTCATCTCAGGGATAAGGGGGCCAATATCCTCATATTCC
>WGAQ01000124.1 GCA_015494735.1 Caldifarciminota bacterium
GGAAAGTCCACAACCACCACGTCTATGAACCCTCCGGCGTTGAGGTAATTCTCGGCGAGGAAGCGCTCCATGGGCTCTTCGAGATGGGCTTTCTCCATTATGTAATTTTCCCTTCCCACCACCCGTCCATCTCTCCACAGGAGTCTGCTCACGGCTATGGTGTCCCCTGCGGAAGCCACTCCTATGTAATCCTTCGAATATTCGTCGTTCCCCCACACGCTCTGGCGGGCTGTATAACTCATTATACTCCTGAGGGCGTCCCTGAGGGATTTTGCCCTCTCGAATTTGAGTTCCTTCACGGCTCTGTCTATCTCCCTGCGGATGTATTCCTCCACCTCCGAGGTCTTCCCGGAGAGGAATCGGAGGGCCATATCCACCCTCTTCCTGTACTCCTCCTCGTCGATGAGCCCTGCACACGGGGCGGAGCACCTCCCTATGTGGTACTCGATGCATGGCCTGTGGGTCTTTCTGGAGGGGAGTCTGAGACCGCAGTTCCTCAATCCGAAGACCTGCCTTACAATGGATACCAGATGCCTCGCCTGCGATGGGCTCACGAAGGGTCCGAAGTGGTGATACTTTTCGCTGTCCCTGGTTCTGATGAGGGTTATCCGGGGGATTCTCTCCTTCGTGATGCCTATATAGG
This sequence comes from Caldifarciminota bacterium, assembly GCA_015494735.1. Classification (GTDB taxonomy): domain Bacteria; phylum Hydrothermota; class Hydrothermia; order LBFQ01; family DSFT01; genus S143-66. The sequence goes on from WGAQ01000124.1 coordinate 644, forward strand.
GGTAGGGTTTTCCTTTCAGTCGTATATTGAATGGGGGGTCGTGGTGGTGGACCAGGGACAGTTCCAGCAGGAGGGCCTCCTTTTCGTTTCGGGTCACTATGTAGTCGAGGGAATCTGCTTCATCCACCATCTCGTTTATGCGGGGATTGTTGGACGAGTACTGGGTGTAATTCATCAGGCGATTCCTGAGGTTGCGGGCTTTCCCAACGTAGAGGACCGCATCCCCCTTCCGGAACATATAGACGCCTGGCTTCGACGGAATGGATTCCACGATTCTCTTCAATTCGCTCCTTTCCACCGGGTGGTAAATTTTAACACGCCTGCACGTGAAACCAATAGGGATGGCAAACCGTATTAATATCGAAAGGAGGTGAATCATGCTGATGGTGGCATTGACGGCGGTGGACACGGGGGTGATTTTCAGGGATGTGGACAGGGTGATTCTGAACTGGAATGTGGCGGAGGTCAGGGTGGTTTCTCACGACAGGCCCTATGTGGAGATAAGGTGGCCGGGGGCTCCTTATGGTTTGAAATTCGAAAGAAAGAGCGGCACCCTTCATGTGAGGGTTTCTTTGACATGCGACGATGGGGACAGGCAACTGATAATCTTCGGAATTCCCCTGTGCAACGGAGATATTGACCCCGGCAGCATCGAGGTGAGGGTTCCCCGCACGGTGAAAACTGTGGCCATGAACGGGAAAATCGGAGATGTGATGGTGGAGGACTTCGATGGGGATACCCTGAATGTGAATGTGAGCATTGCGAATCTGGAGATGATGGATTCCCGGGTTGCTTACATGAAGATACGCTCTTCGATTGGTTCTGTGGAGATGCACGATACGGAGGCGGATTTTCTGGATTCGGACATCGATATAGGGAGCGTGGAGGGAGAGGATGTGCGTATGGAGAGGAAGAAGGTGAAATTCCTCATAGGCTCCATAAGTCTGGATTGATTCATCCGGCCAGTGCGAGGAGGAGGGCCATTGTGATGATGAAGAAGGGGATGGAGTAGAGGTGTAATGTGAGCCAGGTTTTCCTGCGGCCCACCATTCGCAGGGCGATTATGTTGGCCAGGGAGGCCAGAACCAGACCGTTTGCCCCTGCGTTGACTCCCCAGGACAGGGCGTGGTAGTCCCGGATGAAGCTGGAGAGGAGTATGGCAGAGGGCACGTTGCTGATAAGCTGCGATACTGCAGCAGAGACGAGCATCACCTCCCGATGGGTGTTCAGGGGCAACGCTTCCAGAAAATTCCTGAAGGCAGCCGTTCTGGAGAGGAGGTTGAAATCCACGAACATGAGAGTGATTATCAGAATTATGCCCCAGTCGGCCCTGATTATGGCTTCCTTCTTCAGGAGCAGGCAGGCTATGATGATGACCAGTACTCCCTGCCATATCCAGTCCCTCTCCATGGCCACGATGAAGAAAAGCAGCATCAGTATGGATGTTGTCAGGAGGAGCATGCTGGTGGATTCGGCGTGGCGGTTCATGATTTTCAGTTTTCTGGAGGGGAAGGACAGTGGTATCATGAAGAGCAGAATTCCGATGGATATGAGAAATACCGGAACCATGCGCAGCATATACTCGACGAAGGGAATATCCCACGTGTGCCAGATGTACAGGTTCTGTGGGTTCCCTATGGGGGTGAGGCTGGAGCCGCATTGGCGGCCAGGGCCTGAAATACGATGATTTTATCCAGGTCGTTCTTCACGAGCTTCTGGAAGGAAAGGGTCAGGGGTATGGTTATGAACAGGGCCACATCGTTGGTGAGGATGGGGGAGAGGAGGGCTGTGAGCAGGATGAGGAGCAGGGCCAGTTGCCTCTCGTCCCGTGCCCTGTGGACCCATGAATATGCCATGCGATTGAAGAATCCGCTCAATTCCATTCCCGTCGTAATCATGAGGAGCCCGGCGAGGCTCAGCAGTGTTTTGTGGTCCAGGTAGTGCACGAGGCGGATGGGGGATTCGGGATGGACGAGCATCAGGGTTGCGAGGAGAAGCAGAAGGATGGTGAGTGTCCAGTTCCTCGCCGTAAGTTCTTTGAGCAGAGCCAACTCAGGAAAATTTTAATGCGAAATTAAATCGTTGACCGTAGCATTCCTGTCCCTCCATGGAATGAGTTCAAACCCCGGCGGGAGAAGGGCACATGCCGTCTGCATTGCCTGCTGAAGAATTCGGGATGCGCTGCTATCAACTTCCCTTCTTCTGTGTGAGCAGGCTCACCACCACGACGGCCAGGGTGCTGAATACGAATGCGGGAACCAGTTCGTACACCAGGCTTTTCAGGAAGGGGACGTTGTACCATACGATGGTGGTGAGGGTTCCGGTTATCAGTCCTGCAATTGCCCCCGCCCTGTTCACCTTCTTCCACCAGAGGGAGAGGAGAATCACCGGACCGAAGCTGGCTCCCAGCCCCGACCACGCATAGAGGACCAGCCAGTAAATCAGGTTCTTCGCATAGACGGCTATGAGGAATGCCAGCACGGAGACAGTTAGAGTTACCAGCCTGGAGAACCTGACCGCGTTCCTGCGGGAGAGTTCCCTTCCCAGGAGTTTGCGGTATATATCTTCCACCACGGCGGAGGTGACCACCAGCAACTGGGAATCAGCGGTGGACATCATGGCTGCAATGGCCCCCGCTATGATGAATCCGGCCACGATTGGGGGGAAGAGGTCCATCGCCAGCATGGGCATCACCGCCTCGGAGTCGGGAAGGCCCTTACCGAAGTATGCGCGTCCCACCACACCGATGAGGGCGGCACCCCAGTAGGCGAAGAGGACCCAGAGCATGGCCACCAGGACCCCCTTCCTCACGTGCTCCACCCTGTCGATTGCCATGTATCGCGTGAGGAGATGGGGCTGGCCCATGTATCCCAGGCCCACTCCGAGGCCTCCGAGGATGACGCCTAGAATCAAGTCCCTTCCGTGCTTTCCTGCAGTAACGGACAGAAGATGGGGGTCTATTTCCACGAGTCTGTTCACCACCTCCCCGAATCCTCCCATCACGGCTATGCCCAGGAGGGGCATTATTACAGCAACCGCCAGCATTATGACCCCCTGGACCAGGTCGGTGAGGGCCACTGCCAGAAAACCTCCGAACATGGTGTAGAGTACCACAACGGATGCCCCTATGAGCATGCCTATATTCTGGTCCAGCCCGAAGGTGGCGTTGAGGATTTTACCCGCCCCAATGAACTGGGCTCCCAGGTACACCACGTAGAAGACCAGTATTATGCTGGTGCTTATCAACCTTATGACCCGGCTCCTGTCCCCGAATTTCTCCTCGAGGTAATCCGGTATCGTGAGGGCTCCGTATTCGCCGGTGAGCTTTCTCAGACGGGTGGCGATGAAGACCCAGCTTACGAATATGCCGATTGCGCATCCGATTACAGTCCAGTAGGCGGACATGCCCATGGCGTATGCGAATCCGGGAAGGCCCAGGAGGAACCATGCGCTCTCTCCGGAAGCCCTTTCCGAAAATGCGATGACCGTCGGTCCGAGCCTCCTACCACCGAGAAGGAAATCGTCCAGAGAGCCCATGTACCTGTAGGAGATGAAGCCGATTATAAGCATCACCACCACATAGAAAATCAGGCCCACCAGCACGGCATTCATGACTCCACCTCCTTACTCCAGACGAAGTAGTACAGAAGCGTGAGTATGAATAGAACGACCCAACTTCCAAAAACCACAATAATGGTCAGGAAATCCATGGCTCCACAATTATAAAGAAGCCGTTTAAAATTAAGGCGTTCATGTACCGCATAATGATTATCGAAGACGATGCTGTTTTCGGTGAGGTCCTCAAGAGGAAACTGGAGGAGAGGGGGCACAGGGTCAGTCTGTTCCACAGCGTGAAGGAGATGGACGAGCCGGGCAATTACGACATCATACTGCTGGATTTGATGCTCCCCTACATGGATGGCTTTGAAATCCTCAAAGAGATTCGAAAGGAGCATGCAATCCCCGTTATCATAATAAGTGCTCTGACGGACCTCCAGAACAAACTCAAGGGATTCGACAGGGGGGCGGATGATTTTCTCACCAAGCCCTTCGATATGGAGGAGCTGCTTGCACGAATCGAGGCTCTGATGAGGAGGGTGGGGAAGGGAAGGGTCATAAACCTCGGGGAGTACCGTCTGCTGAAGGACAGCGGAATCATAGTGGGTCCCGATGGAAGGGAGTACGAACTTCAGAATAACGAGCTTCGCCTTCTGGAAAGGCTTCTCATGGACAGGGGCAAATTCGTTTCCAAGGAGGAACTGGCCAGACATATATGGGGGGAGGAACTGCCGCAGAACTACGATAATGCCATAAGGGTGTACATAGTGAGGCTCAGGAATATACTGGGAAAGGATGCCATAAAGAGTAAGAAACGCGCAGGGTACATGCTGGATGTTTGAAAGGGAACTCCGCAGAACGGTAAATCGATTGTCCGTGCTCATCACTGCCTTCATCATGGGAATAGTAATCCTCGTGGAGGCCATATATCTCTTCAATTACAGGGGACGTCTCTACTCCGAGTTCCTCTACAGGATGCAGGGAGAAATCATAGCCCTCCTGAATCAGATGGAACTGGAGGAGCAACTCAGGAATTTGAGCAGCACCTTCATGTTCGCCATATACACTCC
>WGAQ01000125.1 GCA_015494735.1 Caldifarciminota bacterium
CCATAGTTTAAAATTCGACCATGGCTTTTGGAATAACCCATCATCTCGAAAGTGAGGAGCATCAACATCTTCGTCATACTGTCAGTAAATTCGTGGAAAAGGAGGTGGCTCCCATAGCCGCCCGAATGGATGAGGAGGACTATTTCCCGGAAGAGGTCTTCAAAGAGATGGGTCAGATGGGCCTGACGGGTATGCTCATACCGGAGGAATACGGAGGAATCGGAGAGGACCTCCTGAGCGCTGTAATCATCCTGGAGGAGATTTCGAAGGAAAGCCCCGCCCTCGCCCTCTCCCTTCTCGCCCACAGCATCCTGGGAGCATATCCTATAGTGAAATACGGAGCGCCACAGCAGAAGGAGAAATACCTCCCCGCCCTTGCAGAGGCAAAATATATCGGGGCACTGGCATATACGGAACCGGGGGCAGGTTCGGACGCCGCCGCCATATCCATGTCTGCCCGCAGGGAAGGGGACCATTACATCCTAAACGGACAGAAGACGTTCATCACCAACGGGAGCGTGGCAGATGTGATTATAACCTATGCAAAGACCAGACCAGAAATGGGAAGGGATGGAATCAGCGCATTCATCGTGGAGAGAACATTTCCCGGATTCTCCGTATCGAAGAAGTTGAACAAGATGGGCATGAGGGGAAGCCCCACCGCCCTGCTCTTTTACGACGATGTGAAGGTCCCTTCGGAAAATCTTCTGGGAGAGGAGAACAGGGGCTTCTACATGGTGGCAAAGGGGTTCGAGGTGGAAAGGATAACCATATCCGCCATATCCATCGGAATAGCAGAAAGAGCCCTCCGGTGGATGGTCAATTACTCGAAGGAGAGGCACGCCTTTGGAAAACCCATAAGGGACTTTCAACTGATACAGGAGAAGGTGGCTCGAATCGGGGCAAAGCTGGAGACGGTCAAAACGTACCTGTACACCCTCGCCCGGTATTACGACCCCCGGAGGGATAATCGTAAGGAGTCTGCCACGGTGAAGTACATGGCGGCGAAACTGGGAGTGGAGGCGGGTCTGGAGGCAATTCAGGTTCTGGGAGGAAACGGATACATAAGGGAATACCCCGTGGAGAGACTCATGAGGGATGCCAAACTGATGGACATAGGAGCAGGAACGACGGAAATCATGACCATACAGATTGCCAAGATGATTTACAGGGAGTTCTGAGATGAAGTTCTTCACCATAGGCTCTGGCTCGTGGGGATTGACCCTGTCCATGATACTGGCCGAAAATGGCCACGATGTGCGGATATTCGTTCGAAGTCAGGAGAAGAAAAAGCGCCTGGAAACTCAAAGAGAGGAAAAAGGCATCCCAATACCGGATTCCATATCCTTCACCACGAGAATAGAGGAACTGGAAAACTTCGATTATACCCTGATAGTCGTTCCCTCCTTCGCCTTCGAGGAAACGGTATCCAGAATCAGACATCTGAAAGTTCCCCCCGTTCTCATAGCCACGAAGGGAATAGATAAGAATCTCAGGTTCATGAACCAGATTCTGCTGGAACATATTCCGGGACATCCCCATGCGGTCCTCTCCGGTCCCAACATAGCCATAGAGATAGCGCAGCACAAACCAGCCTCCACCGTCATAGCATCGGAAGACGAAGGCCTTGCGGGGGTGTTTCAGGAGGCATTCTTCACAGACTACTTCAGACCCTACATCAGCCGGGATGTCATCGGTGTGGAGATAGGTGGAGCCCTGAAGAACGTATATGCCATCGCCAGCGGTATAGTGGAAGCCCTCCAGCTGGGAATAAATGCCCGTGCCTCCCTCATCACAAGGGCGCTGGCAGAGATGATGCGCCTGGGAGAGAAAATGGGTGCAGATTCCAGAACATTCGCCGGACTCGCAGGGGTTGGGGACCTGGTGGCCACCTCCTTTTCCGTCAATTCGAGAAACCACTTCGTGGGGTACAATCTGGGGAAGGGTAAAAGTCTCGAGGAGATACAGGAAGAATTGAAGAAGAGAAATATGGTTGCCGAGGGGATAAACACCACCATATACGGCTCGATGCTGGCAGAAAAGATGGAAGTGGATATGCCCATCCTCTTCATGGTAAGGGCCATACTGGAAGGCAGAATCTCCGTGCAGGAAGGGATAAAGAAACTCATAAAGAGACCACTGAAGAGGGAGTTCTGACAGGCGGAATATAATCCTGCGCAATCGGTCCCCCTGCAGAATGCCGAAATCTTCGACCATTCGCTATAAAATTTTGGCAAGGGAGGTGAAGCATGAAGAAATTCCTCAAGGCCTTGATTTTCGGAATACTGGGCTTCTTCGGATACAAAGCAATACGCTCCCTGTTCGAGGTGGAACAGGAGTACCGCCGCAAAATCAATTCCGACCACGCCATTACCGGATACCTGGATGACGAACTCCTGCAGAGGATAAGGGAGAATCTGGAAATCCTGATAGATAAAGAGAAGCCCCGTCTGATTTACGTGGGGGAGGTGGACAATCCGGAGTTAAAGGCCCACAGGTTCCGCAGGTTTGACATCGCATACATCCTCTACAGGACCACCAGCCTGGACTTCGCAAAGCAGATGGTTGATGAGATAGAGAAGATGCTGAAGGAGATGGGACTGGAGGTGTTCAGGGCAGGATTCTCCCACAGAAAGGATGCAAAACACCACCACGTTTACGTGGGTTTCGTGAAGGAGCGGGAAGATTAATCCATCGAGTTGAGTGGGCAGGCAGAGCAGAGGGGATTGTGCTTTCTGCAGTAGTCCTTCCCCACCCTTACCAGCAGGGCGTGGAATTCATTGAATACGCGGACCCTTTCCCCCTCATCCAGGTCCGAAAAGGCATCTTCCACCAATCTGCGGGCATCCTCGTAATTCCCGAAGTCCATATCGTGCCGGGAGAAGATCCTAAGCGTGTATGCATCCACGACGAAAACGGGTCTCTCAAAGGCATAGAGGAGGATGGAATCGGCTGTCTCCCTTCCTATGCCCTTTACAGACAGGAGCTTCTTTCTCAGGGTTTCGGTTCTCAATCGCCCCAGACCCGCGAACCCCCCTTCCCCGACGAAGAACTCCATGAAGTTCAAAAGGTACTCCGCCTTCTGATTGAAGAAACCCGCCGGCTTTATCAGACGGGCCAGTCCCTCCCTGCCCAGTTTCAGATACCGCCGGGCATATTCCAGAGCATCCTCTTCATCGGAGGATGGAAGCAGCCCGGCATATCCAAGATTTTCCAGTGCCTTTTCCACATTCTTCCAGGCGGTATTCTGCGTCAGAATCGCCCCCACAATCACTTCCAATCGACTTCTGCCGGGCCACCAGCCCTGCTCACCGAATTCATCCATCAGGATGTGGAATATCTGCCTGACCTTACTGCGGGACATAGGGAGCAGAATTTTACAATCGACCTCCGGACAGAGCAGGCCTCCTCCTCTTTTCCACCCCATCCCTTATGGCCTGCTCCATCAACTCCTCCACAGCCCTCTGAAGCGCTTTCGTGAACTCTATCTGACCCCTCCTCCCTTCGGGGAAATCGGAGGGATAAATAGGCTTACCGAAGTACACATGCATGGGCTGAACCCGCAGGACCCACTTCCAGGGCTTGGTTATGGCCCTACCATGATTATTGGTGATGTATGCGGGCACCACGGGAGCCCCCGTATGGAATGCCAGAAAGGCCACTCCCAGTTTGAAGGGGAGGAGGTCCTTTTCCGTCTTGTTGCGACCCCCCTCCGGGAATATGACCACCGTTCCTCCCTTTCTGAGCAAATCTATGGCATGCATCAGGGCTTTCCTGGCCTGCGCGCTGCGCTTCAGGGGAATGGCATTCAGAAATTCGATGAGCTTCCCGAAGGGCCTGACCTTCCAGAGGTCCTCCTTGGCCAGGAAGAAGGCTTCCCTTGGATTTAGGGAAACTGCAAGGGCATACCCCACCACGGGAGGGTCAAAGTAGGTGCGATGGTTGGGGGCGACGATGAGGGGTCCTTCAGCGGGGATGTTTTCCTTACCGTGAACCTTTACACCCAGAAAGGGATTGAAAATCCAGCCGATGGTTTTGAGCAGGACTCTCCATTTCCTGGTCATCTTCGTCATTACAACCAAATTTTAAAAGATAACTCACCGGGAATCAGGAGGCAAATCCCCCTTCCGTTTCCTTCTCTTTTAGCCTGCTGCGGGCAATTTCGAGAATCCGCTCCACCACCTCCTCCACAGTCATATCCGTGGAATCTATCAGGATGGCATCCGGTGCCTTCCTCAGGGGAGCCACCCTTCGATTCATATCCCTTTCATCCCGCTCCTTCAGCTCCCTCAGGGCCTCCCCGTAAGGGATTCCCAGTTGACTGGCCTTCCGGCGGGCTCTCTCCTCCAGAGAAGCAGTCAGAAAAATCTTCACCTCCGCATCCGGAAGGACCACGGTCCCTATATCCCTCCCCTCTATCACCCCGCCATTTCGCGCCAGTTTTCTCTGGAGTTCGAGAAGGTAGTCCCGCACCACCCTGCGGGCGGATACCACGGAAGCCAGCTGGCCGATTTCCGCGGTCCTTATAAGGTCAGTAATATCCTTTCCGTCCAGATAGGTCCTGGCCTCCCCATCCACGTACTCCTGCGTTATGGAAACCCCTTCGAGGGCACGGGCAATTTCCTCATCGGACGCCTTCAGTTCCCTTCCCTCTATCAGTCCCTTCTCCTTCAAATAATATGCCACGGCCCTGTAGAGGGCTCCGGTCTCGATGTAGGGTATTCCCAGTTTTCTGGCCACTATACGGGAAACTGTGCCCTTACCGGAGCCGGCGGGACCATCGATGGCGATTCGTATAGGCATTGGCGGAAATTTTAATCCCTCAGAAGTATATCCTCTTGATCCGGCTGCCCGGTACGTAAAACTGGAGAATCTGATAGAACTTCTGCCCCTCCAGAGCTCTGAAGCCCGCCCCGTACTGACACATCCCCAGACCATGGCCGAATCCCGCCCCTCTGATGAGGAATCCTCCCGCTTTGGGCTCCACGTAGAAGAGGGCACTCCTGAGATAGCCGGGATGACCGAGGGTTCTGCGAATGCTGAGTTCCCCCTCTATGGTCCTCCTGCCCTTCTCCCCCACGATGAGAAGGCGCTTTACCCTTCCCCCCTTCGAGCGCTCCACCGGTATAATCTCCACCACCCTTCCCACCCCTAGCCTGCCACCCAGGAGGTCTGCATCCACGAATCTACTCCATCGAAAGACCTTCCTGGCTCCCTTCAGGGAGCCACTGACGCTGTCCCTCATCCCGCTGCAATAGGCCCTGGGGTCGGGGTTGTCTATGAATCTCCTGACGCTCAACTCATCCCTCAGGTCCAGCAGAACGCCGTCCGAATTGTCAGCACGGGCAACGTAGTAATCCAGGTCCAGATTCCAGACATCGGAGGACTCCAGGGAGCCACCGCAGGAGGAATGGAAGTACGCCTCCACTATGCGATTGGCATAGGAGAGGACCTGACCCCTGGTGCTCCTCACCGCCCTGAGAACCCTCTCGTTGATGGAGGTGAATCCCCCATAGACCTGGGTGAACACGTCGTCCGTCAGCTGATAGGGTCGAATCAGGAGGTTGAGTTTTCGATTGTAATTAGAAACCGCATGGGTCCTTGCCAGAATGGCCTGTGCCCTCAGGGCCTCTATAGGAAAATCGGGACGCATCTCGTAGGGCAAAACCCCCGTTATGTAGTCCTCCAGATGGACCACATTGACCAGAGTCAGGGCCTTACCCTCCACTCCGGTCCAGACCTCGAAGTAACCCGGGTATTTCCGGGTGAGGCGACGACTTCCGTGCAGGGGGTCGTACTCCCTGTAATCCACCAGAGTCAACAGACCGCTGTATCTGATTTCGAAGGGTGTGGAAATGCGGACCCTTTCCTTTCCATAGATGACCTCCGCCTCTCCGGATGGGGGCTCCACCAGGAGCCTCAGGTACCGGGTGGAATCCGTTATTCCCCTCCTCTTCAGCTCCTCCAGGCTGGAATAGGGTCCCTCGATGAGCAGGAATTCCCTGGTATCCACCGGACCGATGAGGGCCCCGATTGCGAAGAGGCGGACCCTCCTGCCCGATTCCTGCAGAATCTTCAAATCCACTATGGCAGAGCCCATGTCCTGATGCCGGGAGAGTATTTCGAAGTATCCCACCCGGGCAGGCCTGCCCCTGACGAATCGCAGACGGAAATCCCCCTTACCGCTCAGAATCCGCTCCCCATCCTTCCAGATGGAAAAACTATTCGCCCTCATGTGGAATTTGCCGTCCCTCGCTATGCCCACCCGAACCAGAAAGGTGGAGGTATCGGGGATTACCGGAGCCTCCACCACGATGGGACCCCCTTCCGCCTTCCGAGACACACCGGTCGTGGTGCGGCACGAGAGGACCGCCACCAGAAGGAGCAACCACCTACGGCTTATAGGGTTCATTTCTCGAGAGAACCTTTACCCGGAGCTTACCAACCACTCCGGTTATTTCGGACTGCTTTTCTATGGAGCCCCTCTGGAGCATCAGATGTCCGACGCTGGCCGGGAATTCTCCGAATACCGGGTCTATCCACACCCACTCCCCTTTGATGTAGGATGCAGACCAGGCATGGTAGAAGTACCTTCCATCCTGATATATGAGTCCCACAACTATATCCGTCGGGATTCCAGCCGCCCTGGCCAGAGCCGTGTAAAGGGTGGCATGCTCGTTGCAATCCCCGTAGCCCATCTCCAGAACCTCTATGGCATTGGGTATGGAAACGGTGGGCTTCTTCTGAAGGTTGTTATAAACCCATTCCATAATCTTCCGGGCCCTCTTCAGCTGGTCCGTCTCGTTGCCCACTATCTGCCGGGCCAGTTTCCTTATGCGGGGGTGGTCCGACTGAATGAACTGGTCGGACTGGAGGTATATCTTCAGGCTATCGGGTATGGGTGCATCGGGCCTGCTCTCCAGAGCCTTCACGTTGTGCCTGCGTATCTCCACCACGGCGCTGCCATCCTGCCTCTTCAACAATCTCTGGTCGGCGAAATCCAGAACCAGATTACCCCGCAAACTGTCCAGTTGAAGGACCACAAGGGTATCCTTTGCGGGGTCTATTTCCCCATAGAGTCTGACCGCAAAGAGCAGAAGAACATCCAGTTTTTGATTACCGAGGCGGGTAGCCTCCTCCATGGGCTCGAGGACCATGGTTATATCGAAGGGGGCCTCCACCTTGATTATGCTGTCGCTGTAAACGTAGGTTATGGTGCTCGCCCCGAACATCTGGCTTTCGAATGCATCAGCCTCCACCAGATTCCCCCTCCACTCCACCTGCCTCTTTCCCAGGTGGCGGGCTGTGGCCTCCCCCATGGTGAAGGAGGTGGGGTCGTACACATTCATGCGGGATGGAGTGCTCCTCAGGAACAGGATTCGGGCATACCATGTGGAAGGAAGGAAAAAGTCGTGCTTCAGGGAATACTCACGGGTAGAGCGGGGAACATTCGTTCCCTCCATGGTCACGATTAACTTCCCGCCCTCCACCTTTCCATTGACCTTCAACTGAACATCCGATTTGAGGTCGAAGGAAAACTCCCTGACCCGGAACTGCGAATCGGTTATGGCCTGCGTGAATGTCAGGAGTTCCTTGTCCTGACCGAGCATCTTCAGGGACAGGAGGGACTTGTCCTTCACCAGATATCCATTGCGGGCACCGCTTATGGACAGGTACTCGTATCCCACCTTGGAGCCCCGGATATAGGTACCGAACCATTGCTCGTAAAGGGAGGTGGAAATGGCCTTTTCGTTTCCCGCACTGGAGCATGACAGCAGGGGAAGCCCTATCAAAAGTGGCAAAATCCTGTTCATGGTGGAAAGTTTATAGTTCAGGACTCCGATTCGGAGGAGCGCCCATCCCTGTACTTCTCCACGATGGAGGGCAGAATCCTGAGGGCCTCCTCCCTGGTCCTTATCTTCCCCTCCGCCTGAAGGTCATCGATTTCCTGAAGAATCTTCTTGAAGAGGGGGGATGGCTTGAGTCCGAGGTCTATCAGGTCGTACCCCGTTATGAGGCGGGGAGGTTTGCTGGCCTCAGCCTCCTTCCTGCGCAGGATGTCCTCCATTATCTTCGCCAGCTTTATATGCCCGGAAACCCCGTATCCGCTCAACTTGGTGGCAAGAGCATCGGCGAACGCGAGGAGGACCGTGGGAAAAGCCCACTCCCCCAGCCTGTTCATGAATCTGTTGACCGCCTTCACCGTCACCTCCGGCTGGGAGAGGTAGTGGGGATGCATGTGGTTGGCTATTATGAGGGATATGGCTTTTATCTCGCTGTTGGAAAAGGCCAGCCTCCTGCCTATCTTCCTGAACATCTTCGCCCCCTCCGTATCGTGTCCGTAGAAGTGCACCTGTCCATTTTCGTAGGAGTAGGTGGGGGGCTTGGCTATATCGTGGAAGAGGGCAGCAATGGCCAGTATGGCCCTGTTCTTCCTGTCCCTGAGGTTTTCGAACCTCCTGATGAAGTGGAGGAAGGGGCTCATATCCAGATGGTTCAGGTAGAAGTTGAGGTACATGAGGACCCTCAGGGTGTGCTCCAGTATATTCTGCTCCACGTGGGGCAGGGGTCTGGAAAGGTCTTCCAGCTCTGGAAATACGACGAAGAAGAGACCCGAATCCACCCCCATCCTGACAGCCCCGTGGAAATCATCCCCCCCGAATAATTCCATCAACTCGTAATGTATTCTCTCTGCTGCCACATTCCGTATGTTCTCCCTTCCCCTCCCTATTGCAGAAAACGTCCCGTATTCCACACGAAATCCCAGAGTGGATGCAAATCTCAGCGCCCGAAGCATGCGAAGGGGGTCGTCCGCGAAGGATTTCTCCGATGCCACCCTTATTATCCCCTCCCTCAGGTCAGATATTCCCATAAGGGGGTCAACGAGAAAATCGCCATCTATACTGTAGGCCACCGCGTTTATGGTGAAATCCCTCAGGCGAAGGTCCTCCAGTATGTTGTCCCCCCTGTTCCGGCTCACATCTATGGTCCACTCATCGGAAACGAGTCGAATTGTGGATTCGTCCAGAGGCACCACAGCACCGCCCATTTCCTTCCTCAGTTCCTGCACCACCTCGCGGGGGTCGCCGAAAACCACGAAGTCCAGGTCCCTCACCTCCCTGTCCAGAAAGAGGTCCCTTATGGCACCCCCCACGAGGAAGAGACCCCTTCCCTTCAGATGGGGGTAAAAGGGGAGATTCCGGAGAAAGAGCTTTATCTTCCCTTCCATATCACCGTCCGCCTTCCCCTGAATGTTTCTCCCTCCACCACTATGGTGTAGGTTCCCGTTTGAAACCCATCCCTGATTTCCACCGTATTGCGGCCCTTCACCGTCTTAAACTCCCTGCTGAATACCGTTATTCCCCTTGAATTGATTACCCTTATCCGCGCTCTCTCCCCTTCGGGGGCCCTGAAGGAGACGATCCACCCGTCGGGTGCATATCTGGTCTTCAGTTTCACCATGCCATCTTCCGCAATCTTCCTCATGAGTTTCATACCGTAGAGACCCCCGCAGGTGGAAGGGTATCCGTACTCCCGAATCATCACCTTTTCCACATTCTCTCCGGACGAAGCCATGGGATTGGAGTACAGGAAGAGGCGGGATGTGGTGGAAACCAGAATATCCATCGTGCCATCGCCATCGTAATCCACAGGAGAAATGCAGGTTATTGAATCATCCACCTCGAACAGGGACCTGAGGGAATTGGTCCTAATCTCCCACAGGTAAACCTGCCTTCCGGAAGACAGGAGAAAGTTCCCGTTGCTTCCCATCCAGTTGAAGCCAGAGGCAAGGTGAAAAGTTCGGGGAAGGGATTTACTGACCTGAAAGTTCCCGTCCATCAGGAGTACGCTTCCCGACGTGAGGATGAGAAGATGCTTTCCATAGGG
>WGAQ01000126.1 GCA_015494735.1 Caldifarciminota bacterium
ATCTACAGAGGTCCGTCCAGCGATGTGGAGAGGATGCTGAAGAGGAAAGGACTTAAGGGGCTCTTCCTCATACGGGAGCATGTGGATGGCAGGGTGTTGAATCGCAAGATATTCATCCGGTAGGGGGAGTCTCCCCCTCGTCTCTGGATTATAATTTACCCCATGGATGTTATCGACTATCTGAGCAATCTGGAGTCCCTTCAGGAAAAGCATCCTGTTCTCGGGGAGATGGAGAAGATTGGCCGGGATAGGGGTTTCCCCATACTTCATCCCCTGTCCGCCCGCCTCCTGTCCGTGATTGCCGCATCTTCGAAGAGCAGGTATATTCTGGAAATTGGCTCGGGTTTCGGCTATTCGGCTCTCTGGATGGCTTTATACAATCCGTTTCTGGAGAGGATAATTCTCACCGACCTGAGCAGGGAGAACCTCGAACTGGCCCGTCGATTCTTCGAAAGGGCCGGTGTGCTCCATAAAGCGGAATTCGTTGTGGAGGATGGGGTGGAAGTTCTGAATCAACTGGACTTTGCCCCCGATTTAATCTTCAACGATGCCCACAAGATTCAGTATTCCTCCATACTCGAACTGGCGAGAGAGAAACTGGATGTCGGAGGAATACTCGTTTCGGATAATGCCTTCTGGCTGGGCAGGGTTCTGGATGAATCGAACAGGGACCCCTCTGTGGAGGCCATCCGTGAATTTACCAGATTATCTTTTTCGTATAAGGACTTATTAACCTCATTAATCCCTGTGGGCGATGGCCTTATTGTGAGTGTTAAGATAAAGGAGGGCGAATAAAAACCTATTTCGATACGAATTCTAAGATTCATGTGCTCTGTGAATAAATTCCTATACGATTAACTTCAAACTGCGATAATTTGAAAAATGTTCCCTTAAAATTTCACCTGAAGAAGGAGGTTTTAGGTATGGCAAGGGTTGTGGTTCTGGGAGCAGGGATAGCGGGGCATACATCTGCAATGTATCTGAGGAGGCTCCTGGGAAAGGAGCACGAGGTTCTGGTGGTTTCTCCCAACAGTCGTTACCAGTGGATACCTTCCAACATCTGGATAGGTATAGGGAAGATGACCCGAGAGCAGACCACCTTTCCCCTCGAGCCGCTGTATAAGAAGAAGGGTATAGAGTACAGACAGGCCAGGGCCGTTACCTTTTACCCGGACGAGAACTACGTGATGGTGGAATACGTTGCGGGTGAAAAGAAGGGACAGCAGGAGAAGGTGGAGTACGACTACCTGATAAATGCCACCGGTCCTAAGTTGAACTTCGAGGCCACGGAGGGACTGTATCCCGGCAGGAACAGGACCTATTCGGTCTGCTCATATACTCATGCGGAGGAGGCCTGGAAAGCCCTTTCGGAGCTCATCGAGGAATTGAAGAAGGGTAAGGAGGCCACCATCGTCATAGGAATGGGTCATCCCAAGGCCACGTGCCAGGGGGCTGCCTTCGAGTACATCCTGAACGTGGATCACGAATTGCGCAGGAGAGGAGTGAGAGACAGGGTCAGACTCATCTGGCTTTCCAACGAAGCAGAACTGGGAGACTTCGGAGTGGATGGAATGCTCATGAAGGTGGGCAGGAAGGAGATGCATTCCAGCGAACTGGTGCAACTCGTATTCGAGGAAAGGGACATAGAGTGGATTCTGGGTGCGGGTGTCTATAAGGTGGAGGATGGAAAGGTCCACTTCGAGACCCTGGATGGGCAGAATCATACCATCGAATTCGATTTCGCCATGCTCATACCTGCTTTCTCCGGACATGGTTTCAAAGCCTACGATAAGGATGGAGGTGATATAACCGATAAACTGTTCTCTCCAAAGAGCGGATTCATGATAGTGGATGCGGATTACACCCCCAAGCCCTACGAGGAGTGGAGTGTCGATGACTGGCCGGAGAAGTATCAGAATCCCCATTATCCCAATATATTCGCTCCCGGTATCGCCTTTGCTCCTCCCCACACCATATCCAGACCCCGAAAGAGTGCCAGCGGAAGGGAGATCTTTCCCGCGCCCCCCAGGACCGGAATGCCCTCCGGAATCATGGGAAGGCTGGTGGCGGAGAATGTGGTCCGTCTCATAAACGAGGGTCCCGATGCCCATCTCCACGGAGTGTCCATGGGAAGAATCGGAGCGGCGTGCATTGCCTCATCCGGATACGGTTTGAAGAGTGGGAGCGCCATAACCATAACCATGTTCCCCATAGTTCCCGATTACAGGCGATATCCGGACACTCAGGGAAGGGACCTCAACTACACAATAGGCCACTGGGGACTGGCGGGACACTGGATGAAGTATCTGCTGCACCATATGTTCCTTTACAAGGCGAAGATGAAGCCCTTCTGGTGGATGATACCGGAGTAAAAAGGAGGTTTTAACATGGCGAAGAAATTGAGCGGATGGCAGAGATTTGCAATGAACTGTGTCATCATTCAATTCTTTCATTTCCTGATTCTGAATTTGAAAATCTTCTCCCTTCTCAGAAAGAACGAGAAGGAGGCTCACAGCGGGTGATTGCGGGGGATATCCCCCGTCTCCGTTCCGTTTGTAGCATTAAAATTTTTCTGCCATGAAGATTACACCGGAGACGACTGTGGAAGAAGTGGTGGTCAAATACCCGGATAGCGTCGATATATTCTTCAAGCATGGAATCCCGGCCATATCCTGTGGGGCACCGATATGGGGAACCATAGGCGAGAATGCCGAGAAGTACGGGGTGAAGGACCTGGATGCCCTTTTGAAGGAACTCAACGACCTGGTGGAGAGCAGGGGCGACTCCCTCGACCTCAAACTGGGCCTTTAAACTTCAGGGAATGAGCAAGGTTTCCGTTATCGTTGGTCTGCAATGGGGTGATGAAGGGAAGGGAAAGATAGCCGATTTTCTCTCGGGCGATTACGATATAATCGCCCGTTTTCAGGGGGGTGCAAATGCCGGCCATACGGTGAAGGTCGGCGGAAGGGAGTACGTATTCCATCAGGTGCCCTCCGGATTGCTCCGGGGTGGAAAGGTGGGAATCCTCGGGGCGGGGATGGTAATCGATATCATGTCGCTCGTGGAGGAGTTGAAGCAACTGGAGGGAGTGGATTACGACCTCGTAATCGACGAGAGGGCCCATCTGGTTCTTCCGTATCACAGACTTCAGGATGCCCGTCAGGAGGAATCGGGCAGGGGAGTAGGCTCCACCAGAAGGGGTATATCCCAGGCATACAGGGACAAGTATGCCCGATTTGGCGTCAGGGCGGGCTCTTTACTGGATGAGCGCATACTGAAGGAGGACCTGAAGAGGAGCTACGAATTCAACTCCCGGCACTTTACAGTCAATCTCGATTTCGAGGAGATATACGACATACTCCTTACGGAGTCCCGCGAAATCAGGGATATGATAGGTGATGCTTCCCTTTACCTCAGGAATGCCATTGAGGAGGGAAAATCCATACTCATGGAGGGAGCGCAGGGTACTCTCCTGGACATAGACTTCGGGACCTACCCATACGTAACGAGTTCCCACACCATATCCGGGGGCGCTCTGGTGGGCCTGGGTTTCCCGTGGAAGAGGGTGGATGAAGTGATAGGAGTGTTCAAGGCATACACCACCCGCGTTGGAAAGGGACCGTTCCCGACGGAACTGGTGGATGAAACGGGGAACCAGCTCAGGGAGAAGGGTGGAGAGTACGGAGCCACCACGGGAAGACCCCGCAGGGTGGGGTGGCTGGACCTGGTCGCCCTCAGGTATGCGGTGTGGGTCAACGGAGTGGACTACCTGGTTATGACGAAACTGGATGTCCTGTTTGGATTCCCTGAAGTGAAGGTGGCTGTGGCCTACAGATTGCAGGGCATGGATGTCCGGTGGTTTCCGGCTTCCTACCATCGCCTTGCCCGTGTGGAGCCGATATACAGGACCTTCCCAGGATTCGATGACCTGGATGGTGCCCGGGATTACATCTCCTTCATAGAGGATTACCTTGGCGTGCCCATAAAAATCATCTCCTACGGAATGGACCGGGAGAAAACGGTTCTGAGATGAGAATTTTAATAGCGGGTGGAAGTGGTTTTATCGGCTCGCACCTTTCTTCTTATCTCTCTGAAAAAGGTCATCAGGTCCTTATCGTTTCCAGGGACCCTTCGAAGGGAATTGCTTACGATGAGGTTCACCGCCATGTGGATGCAAATACGGTCATCGTAAATCTGGCTGGAGAGAATATCGCATCGGGAAGGTGGACTACGGAAAAAAAGAGGAGGATAAGGGAGAGCCGTATAAGGTCTGGAAGGAAACTGGTCGAGGAGATTCGAAAGAGCGGAAAAAGGCCCGGGGTTTTTGTTCAGGCATCCGCCATAGGATATTACGGGCGCTCTCTGGATGAGGAGTTCGATGAATTATCCCCTCCTGGAGATGACTTCCTCGCCCGCGTCGTGGTGGACTGGGAGAATTCCACCCGTGAGATAGAGGAGATGGGCATCAGGAGGGTCATCATCCGCATCGGTCTCGTCCTGTCAAAGAACGGCGGGGCCTATCCCCGTATGAGTTTTCCATTTCGTCTGGGGCTCGGTGGCAGGATTGGCTCCGGAAAGCAGTGGATGTCCTGGATTCATATCGATGACGTCGTCAGGGCAGTGGAATTCCTTATGGAAGGAGATTTCTCAGGACCCTTCAATCTCACCGCTCCATACCCCGTTAGGAACGGGGAGTTTACCAGAACGCTCTGCGAGGTCCTTCGCAGACCATGTTTTTTCCATATTCCGTCCTTCCTCCTGAGGCTCCTGTTCGGTGAGATGGCTGATTATCTTTTACTGGATGGGCAGAAGGTCATCCCGCGCAGACTGATGGAATCCGGATTTCAGTTCCTTTATCCCGACCTGAGAAAAGCCCTTATGAGTCTGGAAGATGTGGATTGAGGCCCTGATCGTAATAGCATCGCAGGGCATAATAGCCCTTGCCCTCCTGTCCCTTAAGGATAAATTCCTTGCCCAGAAGTTGCTTCATCTGACCATAGGGGTATCGACGCTCATGCTCTACAATATCCTGCCCTTCGAGATTTTCTTTTCCCTGAGTCTTCTCGCAACGGCTTTTCTGGCCTTGATGCCGGGGAAGATATTCCATAAGAAGTTTGGAGTGGTGGCGTATCCCCTCAGTGTTTCTCTGGCAGCCTTCTTCTTCTACGATAATAACTTCGTATTCACCTACTCCCTTTATCCCATGTTCTTTGCAGACCCCCTGGGGGCCATAGTGGGACGGTATTTTGGCAGAAACAGAATACCCTGCGGTAAGACGCTGGAAGGTACTGCGGTGGTTTATGGAATTAACTTTCTGATTTTCCTCACGGGAGGATTTTCTCTGGTGGATTCCGCTTTCATATCTTTTATATTGACCCTGCTCGAAATATCGTCTCCCGGAGGATTGGACAATGTGACGGTGCCCCTTTCCGCCATGGCAATACTGGGGGGGTGGGGTTATATGGAGTTGTGGATATCCCTTCCCATCTCCCTTGTCGTTGCTCTCATGATTACTCTGGCAGGATGGTTGACTCTCTGCGCAAGTCTTGCGGCTGCTTCCCTTGGAACCATAATCCTTTATGCCGGAGGGTTGATGTGGGTGATTCCCCTGATCGTTTTCGTCGGGCTGGCTTCCATTGCGGGGAGATTTTTCGGAAGCGATGAGAAAATACGGAACGTAAATCAGGTGTTCGCCAATGGAGGGGTCAGCGCATTCCTGGCAATCCTTTACTCGATAATGCATCTCGATGTCTTATTTTACATGCATCTCTCTGCGGTGGCGGCCATGATGTCAGATACCCTTGCCACGGAGGTGGGTATGAAATTCTCCAGATACTCCTATCTCATTACCAGTTTCAAACCGGTGAGCAAGGGAACTTCCGGTGGGGTGAGCGGGTGGGGATTCGTGGGTGCCTTGGTGGGAGCGCTCATAATCTCTGTATTCGCCATGGATAAGTTTCTCCCCGTGGCCCTGTCCGGTTTCGTCGGGAGCTTAATCGACAGCTATCTGGGAGCCCTATTCGAAAGAAGGGGGCTGTGGAACAACGATGTGACCAATTTCCTTTCGGCCGCATTCGGTTCACTGTTCTTTCTAATGGTTTTCGGAGGGTGGTTCCTGTGAAAGCGAGGGAGATTTTCGATAAATTTGCCCTGAGATACGACCGCTGGTACGAAAAGGTCTTTGGTAAATCGGTCTATAGCCTGGAATTGGAGGCGATAAGGTCTGTTCTTCCTCCATTCCACATGGCTCTGGAGGTGGGGGTGGGGACGGGGCGGTTTGCATCATCTCTGGGAATTCGCTTCGGTCTGGATGTTTCCTTCTCCGAGCTGATTATCGCCCGAAAAAGGGGTATCCAGGTTGTTCTGGGAGATGCACACGAAATGCCCTTTCCGGACAGCACCTTCGACCTGGAATTGATAGTGGTGTCCATATGCTTTTTCGAGCATCCGGACGTGGTATTGAGGGAGGTGGCCAGGACCCTTTCCCCGGGAGGGCACGTAATACTTGGTCTGGTATTGAGGGAATCCCCATGGGCCGAATTCTACATGGAAAAGGGGCGCAGGGGCCATCCCTTCTATTCCATCGCCCGCTTCTACTCTCTATCCCGGATAAAGGAAATGCTTTCATCTGCTGGATTTACCATGGATGCGGTCGTCTCCACGCTGCTGGAGCCCCCTTTTGAGGACAGACCCGTCAGGGACAGGAGAATCGTGAAGGAGTATATTCCCGGGGCCGGTTTTACCGTGGTCAGGGCCCTTCGTCCCTGAATTCTTCCTGCATGGGTGCCCTTAAACATTCCTCCAATTTGCTAATGCACCTGTCAGATCCGGACAAAAATTTGGACACGGGGGAATGGATGGGTTGTATGGAATTCCCCTTCGAAAGAGACATAAGAACAGCCGGATCTGAGGAGGAACCCTATCCCGCCTGTACAGGGTAAATCCAGAAACAGCCTACAAAGGCATATACAGATACCTGCACAGCAACGACCCGGGCGAATACCTATCCCTCTTCGCTCCAGACAATCCCAAATAC
>WGAQ01000127.1 GCA_015494735.1 Caldifarciminota bacterium
GCCCACGATTATGAGCATGAAACCGAAGATTACGAAGGTCCTGCCTATCTCGGACATTTCGAAATTTTAAGGAAAATTCACGGTCTCTCTATCCTCGAGGCGAGCAGCGGATTGAGGGTCTGAGGGATATGTGAGCCTGCGTGATTCGTATGCAGATGGGTCTGATGAATACGGTCCCGGTCCGAATAGAGAGAATCCTCATCTAAAGACCCTCGAAGTCTAAATCCCTTTTAGATAAAAAATTCTGCTCCACCCAGGTCAGATGGGGACTCTCTCCGCATACTTCGACGCACAGCAGTATCAGGCGTTCACATTCCACTCAGGTCAGATAAGGACCTTTTTCTCGGTCCGCAGGTGCTTCCCTTGGTAGCGAGTTCACACTCCACTTAGGTCAGATAAGGACTCCGAAACTTCAGGAAATCGCTTATGCGTCCAATATGTTCACACTCCACACAGGTCAGATAGGGACCATGCAGCCCTGGACGAGAGAACCTGCCCCGTATGGTTCACACTCCACATAGGTCAGATGGGGACTGAATGGAAGGGGCTTTCCTCTCTTTCGTGTAATTCGTTCACACTCCACACAGGTCAGATGGGGACGGCTGGACCTTATCCAGTATATACGGGTCAATTACGAATTCACATTCCACACAGGTCAGATGAGGACTCTTTCCGCCATCCAGGGGTGTGTAGGTAATTTGCGCGTTCAAATTCCACGCAGGTCAGATGGAGACTGTTCTGGGGAACCTGCAAGCGCACCCAATACGAAGGTTCACATTCCACACAGGTTAGATGAGGACTGAGCGTTCTCATCCGCACGCACTTCGACATACATAGTTCAAATTCCACACGGGTCAAATGACGACGTGAAAGGAGCGTTTCGGCTGTTCTCCTGAGGAGCTTGTTTACATTCCACAGAGGTCAGATGGAGACTATGGCTCGACCGGGTGGCAGGCATTTTGCAAAGCAGTTTAAATTCCACACAGGTCAGATGAGGACCAGGCTCATGATCACCAAGAATACCTATCAGGTGATGTTTAAATTCCACGCAGGTCAGATGGAGACCGAAGGGATTAAGTTATTATAAGTCAGGCTTTTATGTACTTTCAAAGAGGGCGAAAATTCGGAGGATGTCCAGCAAGGAAGTCATTGAAAATCAATGCATTTGACATATTTCCCGGTAGGTTTTGCCTGTATTTTCTCCCTTCGGCTTGTATTCAGGGATTTTCACCCTGCCATTCCACCGAAATGGAATGACCATTACAAATTCATTCACCATGTCCCCATTTGCCCGCTTTTCCTGACCTTAGATACCTGACGAATTTTATAAAACGAGTTTGAAAAAAGTATAAAGGACCCCGCCGATGGCGGGGCAGGGGGATGACTATTCACCCATTCTCAATGGGTTTATTTCCTCTGATGTGGATTTTCCTATGGGGGAGAGGTTATCCCAGTAAAGAATCTGGCTCTCCAGCAGATGGCTGAGGATTCCGAAGGGCAGGGGATTGTAATCGCCTTTGAACTTTCTGGTGTATATGACCACTTCCGCATCGGGATACTTCTCCTTTGCCATCTTCACCGCATCGAGAATTCCACCGATTTTATCCACTATTCCAATCTTCACAGCATCCTCCCCAATCCAGACCCTTCCCTTCGCAATCTTCCTTACCGAATCCAAGGGCATGCCCCTTCCCTGCGAAACGGTGTTCAGGAACACGAAGTAGCCGTATTTGAGGAACTCCCTGAATGCACTCAATTCCACCGAATCCATCGGTCTGGTGGAGGGGAGGTCCGCATGGGGGTACGGGACGAATCTGTCGGTGTTTATTTTGAACTCCTTCTTCAGGAACTTCTCCGTCTTCGGAATGAGTCCGAGGATTCCGATGGATCCGGTCAGGGTGAACCTGTCCGCAAGAATGGTATCCGCGTAGGCGGAGATGTAATATCCACCGCTTGCCGCCAGATGCCCCATGGAAACGATTACCAGTTTGTCCTTCGCCAGTTCTTTTATCTCCCTCGCAATTAGATCGCTGGTCATGGCGGAGCCGCCGGGGCTGTTCACCCTCAGGATTACCGCTTTTATTCTCCTGTCCTTCTTCAACTTCCGAAGGAGTTTTGCCAGATTCTTCCCGATGGTGATATTCTTTCTGAATGGATTGTAGATATCATCGTTTATAATCGTCCCCTCTGCGAATACCAGGGCTATCCGGGGTCTGTTGAACTTCTCCCATTCGTAGGAGACTTCCTTTCTCTCCACCAGGGCGTTGATTCTCTTTCCGGTTTCGAAGAATTTCTTCGCATAGTCCTTCAAATCTTTCTCGTACAGGAGGGTATCCACGAGTCCCATCTTCAGCGCCACATCCGGCGTTATCATCATCCCGCTGGCAAACAGGCTATCTATATTCCCGATATTCCTGCCCTCTGCAATCTTCTCCTTTACCCTGCTGTAAATTACCTTCAGGATGCGCTCCCTCTGCTCTCTGTCGTATTTGCTCGCTTTCGTTCTGGTGAATGGCTCCACTGCGCTCTTGTATTCCTCGAAATGCTCCGCATGCACCACCAGACCCAGGCTGTCTATCAACTCCTTGAAGTAGAGCCTTTCCATATAGATTCCGCTGAATGTGATGATGCCCAGTGGTTTGGCAAGGATTATCCTGTCTCCAGCCGATGCGAGATAGTACCTGATGGGGTCGTAGTATTCGGAGTAGAAGATGATTTTCTTTCCATTTCTGCGCATCTGCTCCACCAGATTCCTGAGTTCCTCCGTCTGCGCCATATCCAGACCGTACCCGGAAATATCGAAGAGGATTCCCTTCACGGAGGGATCGGAGGCGGTCTTCTCCAGCTTCTCCATCACCCTGTAGAAGTTGTCCTTCGTGGGACTCATGAAATTGATTTTCGGAATGTCCTCCAGATAGTCCGTAATCTTCGCCTGTGCGTATTTTGGGGGCTTTATCGCGGATGGGAAGTCCTCATCCCCCATCGCCAGCATGAGGTTCCCATCGGAGGTTCCACCTGCCATGACCTTTCCATAGGCTATATTCACTCCGGCAGAGATGGTTTTACTGGATGGCTCGTATTTCCCGTAGAGCATCAGGTTCTTCAGATTGATTCCCGCAGAGAGTGAGGACAGGTAGAATGTGGAATCGTATCCCACATCCGCGGAGAGTTCCAGGGTGCTGTTCATGAGGGGCCTGAGGGTGGCGGAGAGGATTCTGTCGTAGTATCCCAGGGAGAGGGCTGGATGGGGTCTCAGAAGGAAGCCTGTCTTCAGTTTATGCTCCACATCGTTGTAAAGGAAGCCCACATTCACACCCCGAAAGCCGAACGAAAGAATCCATGTGGTGGAATTCCCATTCCAGAATATGCCCAGGTTTTTGAAAGATGAACCCATGAGATACGTGGAATCCTTCAGGTTATACGAGAGTAGAAGTCCAGAATAGTATGTGGAAAGGCCGGCGGGGTTGGAGAACACGCTCTCCGTTCCTCCCGCAGATGAAACGCTCCTTGCAAAGTAAAATCCCACGATGAATTCCAGCATATTTTCCCTCCTTTCTAAAAGTATATACGGGAATAGACGAACTGAAGTTTCATCCCCTTATAATTTCCCCGATGGAGGAGCGCCGTCCCGTTCCGGGGAGGAGATGGAGGGTGAGCCAGTGGGCGGTGGAAACGCTCATATCGGTGGGAATCACCCCCAACGGAGCATCCATCATCGGTATGATTCTGGGCATCCTCTCGGGACTGGCATTCTATATGACCGGTGTCGATGGTATATTCTGGTTCATCGGGGCGGTGCTCGTGTTTCTGCGCTCCGCTTTCAACATATTCGACGGAATGATTGCAGAGAGGACCGGAAACAAAACCGCATCCGGCGTATTCCTGAACGACTTCACCGACAGGATTGCAGATGCCGCCATGCTTATCGGACTGGGCCATGCACAGTCCTCCAGCCCCGCGATGGGTTATATTGCAACGATTATGGCCCTCCTCACAGGTCTGACGCGATTGAGCGGAAAGGTGGCCGGAGCCAGGATGTATTATGGCGGCGTAATGTCGAAACCCATCAGGATGTACCTGGTCATTCCATCCGCCCTGATTATGGCCGTTCATCCGGTTGAGGGCCTCGTGCCCCTCATCCTGATTCTGATAGCGGTGGGCTCCGCCATAACCGTGGTGCAGAGAGTATGGTGGATTTTAAGGGAACTTTCCTGAACCTGCCCGAAGCCGCTCTGAGGCTTCTGGTATTCGTTCTCTTATTCCTGTCCGGAGCAACGGTTGTTGTCTTCCTCCTCAGGGGATTACTGCCCGGCAATCTCTACAGGGAATTGATGGACAGGATTAAGACCTGGTGGGTGATAGTGGGAATCCTGACCCTGACCATCGGATTGAGCAGGGGCCTCACCATACTACTCTTCTGGTTCATAAGTTTCTGGGCCCTGAAGGAGTACTTCACCGCCATAAGAACCCGCCCGGAGGACCACCTTGCCCTGTTCGTCGCCTTCTTCGTAATCCCCACCCTCCAGTATCTCTGGATATGGAGCCAGTGGTACATAATGTTCCTCATATTCGTGCCGGTGTACGGGTTCCTGAGCATCCCCTTCTTCCTTCTCATATCCAGAAATCCACGGGGATTCATCATGTCAGCAGCCCGCATCCACTGGGGTCTTATGGCTTTCGTTTATGGAATCGGACACATGGCATACCTGGTGAATCTGCACCACCTCCACGACCCGAACGCTCCATACAGCGGCATAACCCTCCTCATATACCTCATATTCGTGGCAGAGATAAGCGACGTCTTCCAGTACATTTTCGGGAAGCTCTTCGGCAGACACAGAATCTGGCCATCCATAAGCCCCGGGAAGACATGGGAGGGTCTCGTGGGGGGCGGTATAAGCGCGATTCTATTCGGATATCTCTTCCGCTTCTTAACACCCTTCTCACAGCTGGAATCCATTCTCGTTTCCCTCCTGATAGTTGCCATGGGATTCATAGGCGGGGGCGTGATGTCGGCCGTCAAGAGGGATCTGGGAAAGAAGGACTTCGGATACATCCTGCCGGGGCACGGAGGCATAATAGATAGAATAGACTCCCTGTGCTGGGCGGCTCCCATATACTTCCACTACATAGCCTACTTCCACGGCCACTACCTCCTCATAACCGGAGCGAGGAGTTGAGCAAATGGGGGCACGGGACCTGATTCAGATTCTCTTCTTCGCCCTTGTGGTCAAGCCCCTGATGAAACTCCTGGTGGGCATAAGGGTGCACGGAAAGGAGAATCTCCCCACCGGCCAGTTCATACTGGTGGCCAACCATGCGAGCCATCTGGACACCCTGACCCTCCTGAGTCTCTTTCCCCCGTCCGACCTGGTCCGCATCCGGCCCGTTGCAGCAGCCGATTACTGGACGAGAAATCCGATTATCCACGGCCTCTCCCGGCTGCTCTTCAACATCCTGCCCATTCCCCGCAGCGGAATAACCCGCACCAACAACCCCCTCAGGATAATGACGGAGAGCCTGGAGGAAGGATACTCCCTCCTCATATTTCCCGAAGGAACGAGGGATTACGGGGAAAAACTGGGCCCCTTCAGGCCGGGCGTGGCTCACCTGATAAGGAAGTTCCCCCACATTCCGTGCATCCCGGTCTTCCTTAAGAATACCGGCAGAATTCTGCCCAAGGGACAGTTCCTCCCCGTCCCCCTTTTCGTGGACGTGGTGGTGGGAAAGCCCATCATATTCCGCAGGGATGCAAAACTGGAAGAGATTCTCGAACTGCTCAGGAAGAAGGTAACGGAACTATCCCATCATGCGGATTGAAAGGGATTATCTCACTGCACTCCTCTGGGGATTTGCGGAGGCCACCCTCTTCTTCATCGTGCCGGACGTGTGGCTCACCCTCATGGCCCTGAAGGGGACGGGAAGGGCAATCATCGGCTCCCTGTACGCAGCCCTCGGAGCCCTGATTGGTGGATGCGTGATGTACCTGTGGGGGCAGATGAGCCCGGATACAGCCCTTGCGGTGATGGATATGATTCCCGCCGTGTCGCAGAGCCTGATCAGAAGGGTTCAGGGAGAGCTCTCCTCCATGGGACTCCTGGCCCTCTTCGTGGGTCCTTTCAGCGGAGCCCCATACAAACTGTACGCTGTCCTCAGCGGAGCAATGGGAGTTCCCCTTCCACTCTTCGCCCTCATCAGCATCCCGGCCCGGCTCGCCAGATTCATCCTGCTGAGCATGGCGGCGGGTACCATCTCCCGCCGGGTCCCGCTGGATTCGAGGCAAAAGTCCCTTATCACCCTCCTCCTGTGGACCCTCTTCTACATCCCATTCTTCGCCCTGATGCCCGATTAATCCTCCATCACCAGGACCGCAGCCCCCTCGAATCTGCCATTCCTCAAATCGTCCAGAGCCCTGTTGGCTTCCTCCAGAGGATAGGGATTCACCTTCGTCCGGACCATCACCTCCTTTATGGTCTCGAAGAACTCCTCACCGTCCTGTCTGGTTAGATTGGCCACCGAGTGCATGCTCCTCTCCTCCCACAGTAGCCTGTAGGGGAAGGATGGAATATCGCTCATGTGGATACCCGCGCTCACCACCCTTCCACCCCTGTCCACATCCCGCAGGGCCTTGACCATCAGGGGACCCACAGGGGCATATATGATAGCCGCATCCAGTTTAACCGGGGGCTCCTCATCCGAGCCACCGGCCCACTCCGCTCCCAGGGAGAGGGCGAATTTCTGCTTCGCAGTGTCCCCGGGTCGGGTGAATGCAAAGACCCTCTTACCCTGCGCAACAGCAATCTGGGTTATTATGTGGGCTGCGGCACCGAAACCGTATATCCCTATGGTCTGTGCTTCGTCCTTTACGAATCTGTAGGAGCGATATCCGATGAGGCCGGCACACATGAGAGGAGCAGCGTGGAGGTCGTCATATTCATCCGGTATGTGGAATGCGTATCGATAGTGGGCAACGGTGTAATGAGCATATCCACCATCCTTCGTGTATCCCGTAAAGAGGGCATTCTCGCAGAGATTCTCCTTCCCCCTCCTGCAATACTTACACTCCCCGCATGTGTATGCCAGCCAGGGAACTCCAACCCTGTCCCCCACCCTGAAACCCTTTACCATGGAGCCCACCTTTTCCACCGTACCGATTATCTCGTGGCCCGGAATCAGGGGCAGTTTCGGAGACGGCAGGTCCCCATCGACTATATGGAGGTCCGTCCTGCATACGCCGCACGTCTTTATCCTCACCAGAATCTCCTCTTCGGAGGGCTCCGGAACGGGAACTTCCTCCAGAACAAGGGGATGGCCCACCCGATGAAGAACCATAGCTTTCATCTTCATGGCCTATCAAGTATAAAGGGGAAGTCCATTCGCGCGGAACACATCACCGATGGCAGTCGAAAGGACTTAACCGATTCCAGAAGGGTTAAACTTTCCCCGTGGAAAAGTTCCGTTTTACGGGCGATGTCCTGAGACTCCTGCTCGACGAGATTAAAGCACAAATCCTGAGGAAATCGGTCAAATCGGTCTATGCGGACAGGGAGAGGATGGAGATGGCAATCACATTCGACGGAGGAAGAGCCCTCTATGCGAAAGTCCGACAGCCCCATATACGCATGCATCTGAGCGACAAAACATATCCTTCCACGCCGGACTGGACCAATGTCCTGAAGAAGCACAGATTGAAGGAGATGGAGCAGATAGAGGGAGACAGGATAGTCCGCATGGTGTTCGAGAGGAAGAATCCCATTGGAGAAATGGAGAAGCTGGAACTCTACCTCGAGATGACGGGGAAGTATGGGAATGCGATACTGGTGAAGGACGGGAAGGTGCTCCGGATACTGCGGGAAAATCTCTCCCCCACCAGACCCCTCAGACCGGGACTGCCCTTCATCCCCTACGAGCCCCGCCCATATAAGAGCAGAGAGATTACACAGGTAAATCCCCACATCTGCTTCGAGGAAGGGAAACCCGTGCTGAGTCTAGAAGGACCCATGGAAGGAAAGGACTGCACGCAGATGGAGAGCTTATCGCAGGCAATAGAGGTCTATTACAGTTTGCTTCTGTCCAGGGAGGACGAAAGAGAGAAGGAGAAGGGGAAAGACCCGCAGGAAGAAATAGAGAAACTGAAGAGCCGGATGCAGGAGATGGAAGTGCGGATGGAGAGGGCCTTCAGAATCGGCAATCGCATAATGGAAAGACTGCACATCCTGAAAAGGGGGGATGTGGTGGAGGTGGATGGGGAAAGGGTGGAGCTGAATGAAAATCCCGCCCGCGTGGCCGGGAAGTTCTTCGAAGAATACAAGAAACTCAGGAGGGGAATCGAGAAACTCCGGAGGAGGATAGAGGAAATCCAGAGGCAAAGCCGCATGGCCCACGAGGAGAAGAGGAAGGGGAACGATGTCAGGAAGGAGCCCCCTAAACCCTACCGGGTATTCGAATCCCCGGGGGGATTCCGCGTATATGTGGGAAAGAGCGCAAAGGGAAACGACTATCTCCTTTCCAGAATTGCATCCCCGGAAGACCACTGGTTCCATGTGAAAGAC
>WGAQ01000128.1 GCA_015494735.1 Caldifarciminota bacterium
CATGCTCCATGAGCCACTTTCCTGCGGGAGAATCCTTCGGAATCACCCCTGCGGGGGATATGTGGTCGGTGGTGACGGTGTCTCCCAGAAGGAGCAGAACCCTCGCTCCCCTGATGTCCTTCGGAGCGGGAGGCTCTTCGGGAAGGTCCTTGAAGAAGGGGGCCTCCTTTATGTAAGTGGAATAGGGGTCCCATTCGAAGATTTCCCCTGTGGGTGCGGGGAGCTTCTGCCACTGCTCATCTCCATCGAAGATGTGGGCGTAATTCTTCTTGAAGTCCTCAGGGTCCAGGACCTGCTCCATGAGTTCCCTTATCTCCTTCATGCTGGGCCAGATGTCCTTCAGATATACGGGCTGCCCATTGGGGTCGTATGCGAGGGGCTCGTTGAACATGTCTATGTCCACCCTTCCCGCTATGGCATAAGCCACCACCAGCATGGGGGATGCCAGGAAGTTCATCTTCACCAGAGGATGGATTCTCGCCTCGAAGTTCCTGTTACCCGAAAGGACCGAAGCCACCACCAGGTCGTTCTCCACGATGGCCTTCGCTATGGGCTCGGGAAGGGGTCCGCTATTTCCGATACATGTGGTGCATCCATAACCCACCACGTGGAATCTGAGGGACTCCAGGAAGGGAAGGAGTCCTGCCCTCTCCAGATACCTGGTCACCACTCTGGAGCCGGGTGCCAGACTGGTCTTCACCCATGGCCTGGACTCCAGCCCCAGTTCCACCGCCTTCTTCGCCACCAGGCCAGCTCCCAGCATAACCATGGGGTTGGATGTGTTGGTGCAGGAGGTGATGGATGCAATCACCACGGAGCCGTTCGCAAGGAAGAATTCCTCTCCCTCGTGGACCACCACAGCCACATCCTTCCTGACTGCCAGTCCGCCCCCTTCGTCCTCCCACTGGTCGGTCTCCAGTATGACTTCGTCCGCGGTGGGGGCGTCCTTCTTTCCGAATTCGTCCCTGATAATCGAGACCACCTTCTCCTTCGCCTGCCTGAGGGGTATCCTGTCCTGCGGCCTTCTGGGTCCGGATATGGAGGGCTCCACCGTGGAGAGGTCCAGCTCTATGACATCCGTGTATTCGATTTCCTCGTTGCCGGTCCTCCAGAGGAGGTTCTCCTTCATGTACTTCTCCACCAGCTTCACATGCTCCTCATCCCTTCCGGTGAGCCTCAGATAGTCCAGCGTCCTGTCGTCCACGGGGAAGTATGTGACGGTGCATCCGAATTCCGGGGACATGTTGGATATGGTTGCCCTGTCGGGGACTGTGAGATTCTCCAGACCCGGACCGAATACCTCAACGAATTTGCCCACCACTCCGTACTTTCTGAGCAGTTCCGTTATGGTGAGGACCAGGTCTGTGGATGTGGCTCCCTCGGGCAGTTCCCCTGTCAATTTGAGTCCTATGACTTCCGGGAGTATCATGTATATGGGCTGGCCCAGGAGGGCTGCTTCTGCCTCTATGCCTCCCACTCCCCATCCAACCACACCGATACCGTTGACCATTGGGGTGTGGGAGTCGGTTCCCACCAGGGTGTCGGGGAATGCGTATCCATCCTGAACGAATACCACCTTTGCCAGATACTCCAGGTTCACCTGATGGCATATACCCATTCCCGGAGGCACCACCCTGAAGTTCTCGAAGGCGTTCTGTGCCCACTTGAGTAGCTGATACCTCTCCTTATTCCTTTCGTATTCCAGCTGAACGTTCTTCAGAAAAGCGTATGTGGTTCCGAAGAAATCTATCTGGACGGAGTGGTCTATGACCAGATCCACAGGTATGACGGGATTTACCTTTTTGGGGTCCTTTCCCCTGCGGGCCATCTCGGAGCGCATGGATGCCAGGTCCACAACGGCGGGAACGCCCGTGAAGTCCTGCATGAGTATGCGGGCGGGCTTATAGGGAATTTCCTTCTTTCCTGCATTCTCCTTCCAGTTGAAAATGGTCTTAAGATGCTCATCGTTTACGGCGAAGCCATCGTAATTCCTGACGATGTTTTCCAGGAGTATGCGTATGGAGAATGGCAGTTTACTGACCTTCACATGGCCCTTTTCTTCGAGCTCCTTAAGGCTGACATATTTTAACTTTCCGAGCCCCGTTTCCAGTTCCTTTTCAACCCCTAAAATATCCTTCATAATGACAATTTTAACGGTAGAGCTCCATCGGAATTCCCTCTTCATGCTCGGGATTCGGATGATGGAATCGATGTCCTCCACATAAAACAGGATTATCCCGTGTGTCCCGGTTCGGGGTGAGGACTTTCCGTGCAGGGCGAAGGAATCTACCTTTATATTTTGAGCATGAATGTACCTGTTGCACTCGTCGTCCTTCTTGGTATTCTATTTCTTGCCGCAGGATACGTGTTCTACGGGGGATGGATTTCCCGCCACTACGGTGTTAATCCGGATAATCCCGTTCCTGCACAGAAGTTCTACGATGGGGTGGATTTCGTCCCCGCGAAGAACTGGCTCATTCTCTTTGGACATCACTTCGCATCCATAGCGGGGGCCGGTCCGATAGTGGGACCCACTTTGGCCCTCCTCTACTGGGGATGGCTTCCCGCCCTGCTGTGGGTTCTGTTTGGGAGCGTATTCATGGGAGGGGTGCACGACCTGGGTTCCCTCATAGTGTCCCTCAGGAACGATGCCACATCCATTTCGGAGAATTCCAGGAGGTACATTTCCGGGAGGACCCGCATAGTCTTTTCCCTCTTCGTCTGGTTCTCCCTGGTGCTCATCGTGGCAGTTTTTGCCCACTATGCTGCCAGGTCCTACGTGAACGACCCCCATATTGTAATCCCGTCCCTTGGACTCATACCGGTTGCGGTGCTCTTCGGGTGGATGCTGTATCGTGCAGGTTTATCCTTCCCTGTTTCCACGGTGGTGAGCCTCTTTCTCCTCGTTCTGCTCATTCCCCTGGGTGAGATTCTTCCAATTCCAGCATCTTACGGGGTCTGGATGGTGGTCCTATTCGCCTATGCATACGTGGCTTCCCTCGTTCCCGTTCAGTACCTTCTTCAGCCCAGAGACTACCTTTCCGCCTTCCTCCTCATCGGCAGTTTGCTTCTGATGCTCGTGGGGGCGTTCACCTCCGGCAGGGTGATGAACATTCCTCCCCTCCACTTCAGCGGTACCACCCACCTCTCCATATTGCCCTTTCTGTTCGTCACCATCGCCTGCGGAGCCATATCCGGATTCCACTCCCTCATCGCATCCGGGACCACCGCCCGACAGCTTCCATCGGAGAGATACGCCCGCCGGATTGCGTACGGTGGGATGCTGATGGAGGGACTCCTTGCCCTTCTGGTGATTGCTGCTGTTGGCTCTCTGGCCACGGGGCTCGACGTGAAGAATCCCATAGGAACTTTCGGAAACGG